>JAFUXX010000013.1 GCA_017476965.1 Kiritimatiellia bacterium
CGCGGGCCCGCGCCTCCACCCCTTCTCTCCCGCCCCCCGACCCCGTCCGAAACCAAGAAAGACAACGACAATGCAAATTCTCGCGTTCTGCCTCTACTTCGCCGTCGTTCTCGCGATAGGCGTCTATTTCTTCCTCAAAACGAAGGGCGGCGGCGAGAAGGAATACTTCCTCGGCGGCCGCCAGATGGGCCCGTGGGTGACGGCCATGTCCGCCCAGGCCTCCGACATGTCCGGCTGGCTCCTCATGGGCTTTCCCGGCTCCATCCTCGCCTTCGGCATGGGCAAGGTCTGGATCGGCATCGGCCTCGCGCTCGGCACGATCCTCAACTGGATTTTCGTGGCGGGCCGCCTGCGCCGGTTCTCCGAGGCGTCCGGCGACTCCATCACGCTCCCGCAGTACCTCACCAACCGCTTCGCCTCCTCCAACCCGGCGCTGAAGATCGCCTGCGCGGTCGTCTTCCTCGTCGCCTTCACGGTCTACGTCGCGAGCGGCTTCGTCGCCGGCACCAAGGTCTTCGTCGCGGTCTGCCCCGCCCTCAAGGGGCACGAACTGCTCGCCATGGAGATCTTCGCCGCCCTCATCCTTTGCTACACCTTCCTCGGCGGCTACAAGGCCGTCTGCTGGACGGACTTCTTCCAGGGCATCATGATGCTCTGCGCCTTGCTCCTCGTCCCGATCGCGATGAAGGCGAGCGGCGCCTTCGACCCCGCCTTCGCCGAGAAGACCTGGACCGTCACGAACGAGGCCGGCGAAGTGATCAAGGAGATCCCGGCCTTCGGCAGCAGCCCCTGGACCGCGTCCTGGAACGACATCGTCTCCGGCCTCGGTTGGGGTCTCGGCTACTTCGGCATGCCCCACATCCTCGTGCGCTTCATGGGAATCAAGGACCCGAAGCAGGTCCGGGCGTCCGCCTGGATCGCCTGCGTCTGGGTCGTCCTGGCGCTTGGCTCCGCCATCGCCGTCGCCATCCTCGGCCGAACCTTCCTGCTCCAAGGCCCCGACGGAACCGCCGCCCTGGCGGACAAGCTCTTCCCGACGCTCTCCCAGCAGATGGTCTTCGTGACGATCGTCAACGGCATCTTCCCGGCCTTCGTCGCCGGCATCCTGCTGGCGGCCATCATCGCGGCCTCGATGAGCACCGCCGACTCGCAGCTGCTCGTCGCCTCCTCCGCCTTCTCCAGCGACTTCTACCAGCCCATCGTCCGCAAGAACAAGGCCACGGACGCGGAGATGCTCTGGGTCGGGCGCTTCGTGGTGATGATCGTCGCCTTCGTCGCCTTCTACATCGCGGCGAGCGGCCTCGGCAAGCCCGGCTCCTGGGCTTCGAGCATCATGGACATGGTGGAGAACGCCTGGGGCCTCTTCGGCTCCGCGTTCGGCCCGGTCGTGATCCTCTCGCTCTTCTGGCGCCGCTTCAACTACGCGGGCGCGCTCGCCGGCGTGGTCGGCGGCGCGGTGGTGGACGTCGTGTGCCTCTACAACCTCTCCGGCTGGCTCGGCGGCACGTACCTCTACGAAATCGTCCCAGGCTTCGCCGCGGGCTTCGTCCTCGCCGTCGTCGCCACGCTGCTCACGAAGAAGCCCGGCGCCGAAGTCGGCGAAATCTTCGACCGCGCCGTCGCCGGCTAGTCCGGCGCGGCGCGGCCTTGTCCGGGCCCGGACGGGAACGCGCGCTTTTTTCCCTTGCGCGGCGGAGGGCGCGCGCGTACAATGGGGGACGTGCCACATCCGTTGCTGCAATCAGCCCTGCCTCCGTTGAGGGACGCAATCCAGGTCGCCATTTTGGCGGTTCCCCTGTTCTACCTTTTCAAATTCCTGCGCAGGACCAGGGGCTACAGGGTGCTGGCCGGGCTGTTTCTCGTGCTTGCCGGCATGCATTTCGCCTCCGCGTGGCTGCACCTGGAGGAGCTGGCGTGGATCCTCGGCCATTTCGCGACGTGGCTGCCGCTGTTTCTCGTGATTCTTTTCCAGCCGGAGCTCCGCCGGATTTTCGCCGAAATCGGCGGGCGCGGCTCGCGTCCGGCGCCGACGGGCGAAGCGGCCGTGAACATCGTTTCGCAAATCGCGAAGTGCGTCGAATCGCTCGCCCAGCAGCGCATCGGCGCGCTCATCGCGCTGGAGCGCGAGGAGAATCTCGACGCGTTCGCCGTCGGCGGCCGCGCGCTCGACGCCCCGCTCAACGCCGAGCTGCTCGCCACGGTCTTCTGGCCGGGGTCCCCGCTGCACGACGGCGGCGTCGTCATCCGCGGCGGGACCATCGCGTGGGCCGGGTGCGTTTTCCCGCTCGGCGCGATGGACGACCGCCGCCGCGCGTTCGGCACGCGCCACCGCGCGGCGATCGGCCTGGCGGAGCGCACGGACGCGCTCGTCGTGGTCGTTTCGGAGGA
>JAFUXX010000123.1 GCA_017476965.1 Kiritimatiellia bacterium
AGGCGTCGCCGCCGCTTTCGCCCTGCCCGGCCCAATGGAGCGGCACCTGGCGCTCCAGCGCCTGCGGTGGGACGTCGCCGGCGACCTCGCCGGACTTTCGCCTTTTTCGGAGGACGCGCTCTTCGCCTGGGCCGTGCGTCTCCGCATTCTCGAAGAACTCGCCAAAGCCGACCCCGAGGCCGGCATGGCACGGCTCCGCGCCGCCGCGGAGAAACCCGAAGGCGCCGGGACGGGCGCCACTGAACAGCCATGACCACAGGAACGATAACCGGAGTCAACGGGAACCTGATCGCCGTCGCGTTCGACGGCGCCGTCGCCCTCAACGAAATAGGCTACGCGCTGCTCGGCGAAACGCGCCTCATGTGCGAAATCGTCCGCATCCGCGGTTCCGTCGCGGACATGCAGGTGTTCGAGGACACGTCCGGCCTCTCCGCCGGGGACAAGGTGGAGTTCACCGGGCAGCTGCTTTCGATCGAGCTCGGGCCCGGCCTGCTCAAGCAGATCTTCGACGGCCTCCAGAACCCGCTGCCGGGGCTCGCCGAGAAGCACGGCTTCTTCCTGCAGCGCGGCACCTCGCTCCCGGCGCTGCCGCGCGACGCGAAATGGGACTTCACGCCCGTCGCGAAGCCCGGGGACTCCGTCCGCGCCGGCGACACGCTCGGCACGGTGCCCGAAGGCGTGTTCACGCACCGCATCATGGTGCCGTTCGGCCTCAAGGGGCGCCTGACGGTGAAGGCCGTCGCCCCGGCCGGCCAGTACGTGGTGACGGACGAAATCGCGACGCTCGTCGACGAAAGCGGCAAGGAGACCAAGGCCGCGCTCATGCAGCGCTGGCCCGTGAAGGTGCCGATTTCCTGCTTCGCGGAGCGCCTCCGCCCGGAGAAGACGATGGTCACGCAGATCCGCACGATCGACACGTTCTTCCCGGTCGCGCTCGGCGGCACGTACTGCATCCCCGGCCCGTTCGGGGCGGGCAAGACCGTGCTGCAGCAGACCACGTCGCGCTTCGCGCAGGTGGACGTCGTGATCTACGCTGCGTGCGGCGAGCGCGCCGGCGAAGTGGTGGAAATGCTCCGCGAGTTCCCCGAGCTGCCCGACCCGCGCACGGGCAAGACGCTCATGGACCGCACCATCATCATCTGCAACACTTCGTCGATGCCGGTCGCGGCGCGCGAGGCTTCGGTGTACACCGCCGCGACGCTCGCCGCGTACTACCGCCAGATGGGGCTCGACGTGCTGATGCTGGCGGACTCCACTTCCCGCTGGGCGCAGGCGCTTCGCGAACAGAGCGGCCGCCTGGAGGAAATCCCCGGCGAAGAGGCGTTTCCGGCGTACCTCGAATCCGTCGTCGCGTCGTTCTACGAGCGCGCTGGCCGCGTCCGCCTCAACGACGGCACCACGGGCTCCGTCACGATCGGCGGCGCGGTGTCGCCCGCCGGCGGCAACTTCGACGAGCCCGTCACGCAGGCCACGATCAAGGTCGTCGGCGCGTTCCACGGCCTTTCGCGCGCGCGCTCGGACGCCCGCCGCTACCCCGCCATCGACCCGCTCGACTCCTGGAGCAAGTACTCCGGAGTCTGCGATCCCGAGCTCGTGGCGAAGGCGCGCGCAGTGCTGCGCAAGGGCAGCGACGTCGGGCAGATGATGAAGGTCGTCGGCGAGGAAGGCACGAGCATCGACGACTTCACGCTCTACCTCAAGAGCGAGCTGGTCGACACCGCGTACCTCCAGCAGAACTCGTTCGACGCGGTGGACGCCGCCTGCCCCGCCGAGCGCCAGCGCCACGTGTTCGCCACGCTGTGCGACGTGCTCGACGCGCCGATGCGCTTCGAGTCGCGCGACGCCGCGCGCGCGTTCTTCCACTCACTTTCGCAGACGATGCGCGACTGGAACGGCGCGGAATGGGATTCCGACGCGTTCCGGGCGGGCGAGGAAAAGGTCCGCGCCGCCGTCGCGTCCGTCGCCTGACAGGACAGAAAATGAAAAAAGAATTCCAGACGGAGGTCGGCCAGCTGCTCGACCTTGTGATCAATTCCCTCTACTCCAAGAAGGAAGTGTTCCTGCGCGAACTGCTCTCGAACTCTTCCGACGCGATCGACCGCGCCCGCTTCGAGGCCCTGACCGACAAGTCCAAGGCGTCCGATTCGCCCTACCGCATCCAGATCGTCCCGAACAAGGCCGCCGGCACGCTCGCCATTTCCGACAACGGCATCGGCATGACGGCCGGGGAGATCGAGAAGAACCTCGGCACCGTCGCCTCGTCCGGCACCAAGCGCTTCGTCCAGGCGATGAAGGAAAAGGCCGGCGCGCCAGAGCTCATCGGACAGTTCGGCGTGGGCTTCTACGCCGCGTTCATGGTCGCGGACCGCGTGGACGTCCTCTCCCGCCGCCGCGGCGCCGCCCCGGTGTTCTGGACGTCCGACGGCAAGGGCTCCTACGACGTTTCCGAGGGCGACCCCGAAGCGGCGGACGGCACCACCGTCACGCTCCACGTGCGCGACGACGCCAAGGAGTACCTCGACGGGTGGCGCATCGAGGACCTCGTCCGCACCTATTCGGACTACCTCGCCTACCCCGTGATGCTGTGCCCGGATCCTTCGGAAAAGCCCGAGCCGCGCAAGGACGCCGACGGCAAGGAGCTGCCGCCCGAGCCGCGCGAACCGCGCCAGGTCAACTCCATGAAGGCCGTCTGGAAGAAGTCCAAGGACGAAGCCAGGAAGGAGGAGACCGACGCGTTCTACAAGCACCTCGCGCACGACAGCGAGGAGCCGCTCGCCACGGTCCGCGTGTCGGCCGAGGGCGCGACGGAGTTCCAGGCCCTCGTGTTCGTCCCGCGCGTCGCGCCGTACGACCTGTACTGGCCCAACGCGAAGCAGGGCCTGCAGCTCTACGTGCGCAACGTCTTCATCGGCGACGACGTGAAGGAGCTTCTCCCGCGCTACCTCTCGTTCGTGCGCGGCGTGGTGGAGAGCGCCGACCTGCCGCTCAACGTTTCCCGCGAAATGCTGCAGGACGACGCCGTCGTCCGCCGCATCCGCAAGGTCCTAGTCGGCAAGATACTCGGCGAAATCGAGGCGATGCAGAAGGACCGCCCAGCCGATTTCGCCGTGTTCTGCTCGCAGTACGGCCGCCTGATGAAGGAGGGCGCGCACTCCGACTGGGAAAACTCCTCCCGCCTGCGCGACCTCTGCACGTTCCCCTCGACGTTTTCGCCCGATCCGGCCAAGCCCGTCACGCTCAAGGAGTACGTCTCCCGCATGCCGGAAGGCCAGAAGGAAATCTACTACGTCGCGGCGGACACCGTGGACGCGGCGAAGAATTCGCCCGTCCTCGAAGCGTTCGCGAGCCGCGGATACGAGGTGCTCTTCTTCGTCGACCCGGTGGACGAATTTTTCGCCGAGCGCGTCACGGACTACAACGGCAAGCCGCTCCGCGCCGCGGACCGCGGCGAGCTCGATTTCGACGCGGCCGACGGCAAGAAGAAGGACGGCAAGGACGGCGGCGCGAAGGCCGGATCGGAGGACGACAAGCGCTTCGCCCCGCTCGTCAAGGCGCTCAAGGCCCGCTACGGCAAGGCCGTCAAGGACGTCCGCCTCTCCCGCCGCCTCGTGGACAGCGCCTGCTGCTTCGTCGCGGACGAGTACGGCGTGTCGGCACACATGCAGCGCGTCCTCAAGGCGTTCAACCAGCCCGTCCCGGATTCGCCCCGCATCCTGGAGCTCAATCCCAAGGCGCCGGTGATCGAAAAGGCGCTCGCGCTCGCGGGCGACGATTCTGCAAAGGACGCCTTCGGCGACCTGGCGGACATCCTCCTCGGCGAAGCGCAGCTCGCGGAAGGCACTCCGCTTTCCGACCCCGTCCGCTTCAACAAACTCGTCTCCGCCCTCGCGGCGAAGTAGGAAGGAATGCGCCTCCGGGTCGAAAGCGTGGCCTACAGGGGCTCGGGAATAGCCCGCGCCGGAGGTCTCGTCTACTTCGTCCCGGAGACGTGCCCCGGCGAGCTCGTCGAGGCCCGCGAAACGGTCCGCCGCAAAAACCGCGCCGAAGCGGTCGTGGAGGAGGTCGTCGAGCCTTCTCCCGACCGCCTCGCCGAGCCGGATTGCCGCATCGCCCCGCGGCCAGGCTCCGGCGACGCGCCGGTCCGCGTTCCGGGATGCGTGTACGACCACATGTCGCACGACGCGGAACTGCGCTGCAAGGAGCGCCAGCTCGCCGACTTCCTTTCCCGGCAGGCCGGCGTGCCGGACGCCGCGTCGCTCCTCCGCCCCTCTTTCCGCTCCCCGCGCCACCTGCACTTCCGCAACAAGACCGTCATGCACGTCGCGCGCGAAGCCGCTTCCGGCCGGTGGATTCTCGGCTACGTGGGCGACGACAACCGCACCGTGGTCGACGTCCCGCGATGCCCGCTCTCCGTGCCGGAAATAGCCGACGCTTTCGCCGCCGCCCGCGCGGACGATTCCTTCTGGCGCTGGGCCGGCGAAGGCGCGCGCGTCGCCGCGCGCTGGACGAAG
>JAFUXX010000124.1 GCA_017476965.1 Kiritimatiellia bacterium
CGCGAGCACGGCCTTGTCGAGCCGCCCCGCGGCGCCGTCCGCCTCGGTGAAAACGAAAGAAAAGTCGCGCATCGGACATCGCGCGCGCGGCAACGGACGCCTGCCCCGCCGCGCGGGCGCGGGCAAAATCCTACCACAGCCCGCCCCGCGCGGCAAAAACCGGGCGGTGGCACGGGAGTGCGACACCGGATGCGACACGGTGCGACACGATGTCCCACCGCGTCGCGCCAACCGGGCGCGGAAAGGCGGATTCCGGGGGGTGGCACGATTCTTGCTTGACAGGACGGGACGCCCGGAGTCCGGGCCCGGAAAGGCCGGCGGGGCGTCGAAACGACGATTTAGAAACACAAAAGAAAGAAGGCAACGAAATGGCAAAAATCCTGGGCATAGACCTCGGCACGACGAACAGCTGCATGGCCGTGATGGAAGGCGGCGAACCGGTCGTGATCCCCAACGCCGAAGGCGCGCGGACCACGCCGTCCGTCGTCGCGTTCACGAAGAGCGGCGAGCGGCTCGTCGGGCAGGCCGCCAAACGCCAGGCGGTCACCAATCCGAAGAACACGATCTTCTCGATCAAGCGCTTCATGGGCCGCCGGTACGACGAAGTGGCGGACGAAATCGCGAAAGTCCCGTACGAAGTCGTGCGCGCCGCCAACGGCGACGCCGCGGTGAAAGTGGGCGACAAGACGTTCAGCCCGCCTGAAATCTCCTCCATGATCCTGCAGAAGATGAAGGCGGACGCGGAGGCGTACCTCGGCGAAAAGATCACGCAGGCCGTGATCACCGTCCCGGCGTACTTCAACGACTTGCAGCGCCAGGCGACCAAGGACGCGGGCCGCATCGCCGGCCTCGAAGTGCTGCGCATCGTCAACGAGCCGACCGCGGCGTCCCTCGCCTACGGCCTCGACAAGAAGAAGAACGAGACGATCGCGGTGTACGACTTCGGCGGCGGCACGTTCGACATCTCGATCCTCGAAATCGGGGACGGCGTGTTCGAAGTGAAGGCCACCAACGGCGACACCCACCTCGGCGGCGACGACATCGACGACATCGTGATCCAGTGGCTCGTCGAAGAGTTCCGCAAGGAGAACGGCATCGACCTCTCCGCCGACCCGATGGCCAAGCAGCGCCTGAAGGAAGCGGCCGAAAAGGCGAAGTGCGAGCTTTCGAGCGCCGCTTCGACCGAGATCAACCTGCCGTTCATCACGGCGGACGCCACCGGCCCGAAGCACCTCACCGTGACGCTCACGCGCGCCAAGCTCGAACAGCTGACGGACGACACGATCCGCCGCGCCGTCGGCCCGTGCCGCAACTGCCTGCGCGACGCCAAAATCGACCGTCCCGACGAAATCATCCTCGTCGGCGGCTCCACCCGCATGCCCAAGGTCGTGGACATGGCCCGCGAGATCTTCGGCAAGGATCCCAACAAGGGCGTCAACCCCGACGAAGTGGTCGGCGTGGGCGCGGCGATCCAGGGCGGCATCCTGAAGGGCGACGTGAAGGACGTGCTCCTGCTCGACGTCACCCCGCTCACGCTCGGCATCGAAACGCTCGGCGGCGTGATGACCCCGCTCATCGAGCGCAACACCACGATCCCGGCGCGCAAGAGCGAGGTCTTCTCCACCGCATCCGACAACCAGCCCAGCGTCGAAATCAAGGTCTACCAGGGCGAGCGCAAGTTCGCCCGCGACAACAAGCAGCTCGGCAACTTCAACCTCGACGGCATCCCGCCGGCCCCGCGCGGAGTCCCGCAGATCGAAGTGACGTTCGACATCGACGCCAACGGCATCCTCAAGGTCTCAGCCAAGGACAAGGGCACCGGCAAGGAGCAGAACATCACCATCACCGCCTCTTCCGGCCTCTCGGACGAAGAGATCAAGCGCATGGTGCGCGACGCCGAAGCCCACGCCGACGAGGACGCCAAGCAACGCGAAGCCGTCGACGAGCGCAACAAGGCCGAGTCCATGGTCTACCAGGTCGAAAAGGCCCTCAAGGACGCCGGCGACAAGATCCCCGCGGACAAGAAGAAGCCCGTCGAGGACGCCGCCGCCAAGGTCAAGGAAGCGCTCAAGGGCGGCGACACCGCGGCGATCAAGAGCGCCACCGAGGCGCTGATGGATGCGATGGGCAAGGCCTCCGAAGCCCTCTACGGGCAGGGCGGCGCCGCCGGAGCCGGCGGCCCGTTCCCCGGCGGCGCCACGCCTCCGGGCGGCGACACGCCCCCGAAGGGAGGCGACGACGCTTCCAAGAAGGGCGGTCTCGAAGTGACCGTTGAGGACATGGTTGAACCCGTTTCTACCCGTTCAATCGCCATCGACGAGCGTTCTACCGACGGCAAGAAGAACGTGCTCCTCTGGGAAGATGGTGAC
>JAFUXX010000125.1 GCA_017476965.1 Kiritimatiellia bacterium
CTCGCGGGCGCGCGCTTTCGCGTCGGACCGCTCGTAGACCGCGGCGGCGCCGGGAAACAGTTCGAGCAGCGCGGCTGCGATTTCGCCGCGCATCCTTTCGTACCCCGCGGCGTTGAGCTGGATGCTGAGCACGGGGCCGAACTTGTCGACCACGAGCCCGGGCAGGCCGTCGCTTTCGCCGTGGACCACGCGGTACGCGTCGCGTCCGGCGAAACCGGGAAGCGCGAGGCGGGCGTCGCGCGCGGCGGCGATGCGGGCGCGGACGAATGCGACGTCCGGCACGGCGTCCTCAACGAAGGAAAGCGCCCGCACCCGGAGCTGCGAAGCCGGCGACCAGAACCCCCATGCGAGGAAATCGCCCTTGGAGGAAACGACGCGCACCACGTCGCCGGGAGCGGCGCCGTGCGGCTCGGCCGCCGCCGCGCCCGAGAAAACCCAAGGGTGGTGGCGCAGGAGCGAACGCTCCCTGCCGGGCAGAAGTCTGAGTTCGGGAAAATCGGTCATGGTCCGGTGCCGTGCGCAAAGGTGTCGTTGCGCGCGGATTCTAACCGCACTCCGCCCCCGCCGCAACATTCCCGCCGCGCCGGCGCCCATTTCTTTCCTTGAATCCTGACCGGAGTGTTGCTAGTATCCGCCCGCGACTCCAAGCCCGTTCCGCGCAGGTGCAAAACGGCGCCGGCGGCGAGGGCGGAATTTCTCGACATGGGCAACTCTCTCTGGCCGCCTTTCCTCATAGTGGGATCGAATCTCGTATACCAACTCTCGTCGCGCGGCGCGGCGAAAGGCGTCAACCCGTTCGCGGCGCTCGTGGCCGCGTATGCGATTGCGGCGGCGGCGTCGTTGGCGCTCTATTTCGCGACGGCGAAAGGCGCGCCGCTCGGCGCGCAGTTGCGCTCGCTCAACCTCTCCAACGTCCTTCTCGGCTTCGCCATCATCGGACTCGAAGGCGGGTTTCTCTGCCTGTACCGCGCGGGCTGGAACGCAAGCGTGGGGCCGGTCGTCACCTACAGCGCCGTAGCCGTTCTGCTCCTCGCGGTCGGCGCGCTGTTCCTCGGCGAAAACGTCGGTTGGCGCCAGGTTCTCGGCGTCGCCCTCTGCCTTGCGGGAATCGCCCTCGTCACCTCGAAGGCGTAGGCGGCGCGCTCAGGCGCGGAGCCAGGCGATGAAATAGCGCGCGGCCGGGCGGAAACGTCCGCGGAACAGGTCGCGCGCGACGCCGCCGAAAACCGGTACCGCCGCGCGAAGCCGCGGAAAACGGCGCCACTTGCGCAGGAACCGCAGGTACGAAGCGCGGTACCACTCGAACTGCGTGTCCGAATGCGCGCCTAGCGTGGCCGCCCCGTAATGCAGTATCCGCACGCCCTTCGCGACGGCGGCGGTGCGGCCCAGCCGTTTCACGCGCAGCGACAGGTCGGCGTCCTCGAAGTAGAAACGGAACCCTTCGTCGAATCCGCCCGTGCTTTCCAACACGTCGCGCGGCAGCATGAGGCACGAGCCTTGCAGGTAGTCCGGTTCCTCCCCTTCCCTGCACTGGCGCGCGTAGCAGAAAACCGGGTGCATCTTGCAGCCGGCGAGCGCGGAACCGCCGCCGCCTGCGCCAGTCATGTCGCAGCCCACTATCCCGACCTCGGGGTCGGCGGCGAGCTCAGCGCGCATGGCGCGCAGCGTTTCGGGCGGACACCGCGTGTCGTTGTTGAGGAACGCCACGGCGTCCACGGCCGGGTCCCCGAGCGCTTCGCGCATGCCGGTGTTCATCGCCGCCGCGAATCCGCCGTTCGGATCGAGCCGGATCGTGTCCACGCCGGCGGGCAACGCGGCGCGGAGCACGGCGGCGTCGTGCGCGGTCGAGCCGTTGTCAACGACGATAACGCGCGACGGCGGTTCGTCCTGCGCGAGGAGTGTTTCGCAGCACGGAACCGTGAGGTCCATGCGGTTGTAGTGGAGCACGACTGCGGCCGTCATTGCTTTTCCGCCGCCCTGCGAAGGGCGTCTAGAGTGAGGGCGGCAGTGCGCCGCCAGGAAAATTCCGCCGCTCGCGCGCGCCCGGCCGCGGCCAGCGCGGCTCGCCTGTCCGGTCCGCCGAGCACGACGCCGCAGATCGCGTCGGCGAACCCCGCGGGATCGCCCGACGGCGCCCAGACCGCGGCTTCGCCCGCCACTTCCGGCACGGAGCCCTCGCGCGCGGCGACGACGGGGAGCCCGGCGGACATCGCTTCGAGCACCGGCAACCCGAATCCTTCGTAGAGCGACGGAAACACGAGAACGTCCGCCGCGCGGTACAGCGCCGCGAGGTCCGCCCGCGAAGCGTAGTGGACGCGCGATGCGCGGCAATGGTCCGGCAACGCGTCGATCGCTGCCTGCAGCGCGGGTTCGCCGCGGCGCGGCCGCCCGACGACGACGAGCCGGTGCGGAATCTCGCACTGCAGGAGCCCGTACGCCGCCACCGCGGTTTCGAGGCTCTTGTGCGGGTAGGAATTGGAAACGACGAGCACGATCGGACCGTCGTCGCCCGAGAGCTCGCGGACGCGGGCGGAGTCCGCCTCCGGGTTCTCCGGCGGCATGGCGAAAAACGGATCCGCCGCTTCGGGCGTCACGAGCACGCGCTCCGGATCGGCGCCGCGCACGAAATGCAGCACTTCGCGCCGCGAAAACTCCGAAACGGCCAGCGTGTACGCGCTGCGCCGCACCGCCGCGGGCACCACGAACGCCATCGCCGCGAGCGCGACCGGCGAAAAGTCGCGCGGGAAACGGCGGTACTGCATGTCGTGGATCGTTGTGACCTGCGGACAAGGCGCGCGGAGGAGCGCCGCGTTGCCCGGGTTCCAGAGCGCCGCCGCGCCGCACGAAGCCACGGCGCGCGGAAAGGCCGCGTTTTCCCAGAGCAGCCGGCGGACGCGCGACGCGGCGCGCAAGCCCGTCGGACGGACTTCGACGCCCGGGGCGGAGGAAAGATCGGCCGCCAAGACTTCCGCGTTTTCGGCGTTGGCGAACACGACGAGCCGCTCGTCCGCCCCAAGCAGCGCGGGCAGTTCGCGGAGCGTCCGCCGCAGGTACGTTTCCGTGCCCCCGACCTGGCCCGGAACCAGGAAAAGCGCGTTGACGGCGAACGTCCTCATCGCGCGGCGTCCCTCTTGTTCATCCTGCGGTAGCACGCGACGATGCCGCGCGCGACGAAAAAGTGCAGCAGGGCAGACGGCGCGAAGCGTCCGGCGTCCGCCCGCGCGACGGCCAGTTCTTCGGCGAACTGCCGCTCGTAGCCGGCCCCGCCGATCGAGTCCGGCGTCCAGCGGAAAAACGCCACCGGGTCGCGGCCCGGCACGCGGACGGGGCGGCCGAGGCGCCAGAGGCGGAGCCACAGGTCGTAGTC
>JAFUXX010000126.1 GCA_017476965.1 Kiritimatiellia bacterium
CCGGCCGCGGCCGACGGCGGGCGCGTCGTGCGCTCCGTTCCTTCGCCGAGGCAGATCAAGGAGTTTCTCGACAAGTACGTCGTCGGGCAGGAGGCGTCCAAGCGCGTCCTGTCCGTCGCCGTGCACAACCACTACAAGCGCATCGCCGCCGAGGAAGCGGCGGAGGCCGCGGGCGGCGCCGCCGCGGCGGGGGCGGACGCCGAGTTCGCGGACGTCGAGCTGGAAAAGAGCAACATCATGCTCGTCGGCCCGACCGGCAGCGGCAAGACGCTGCTCGCCCGCACGCTCGCGCGCCTGCTCGACGTTCCTTTCGCGATAGCGGACGCCACCACGCTCACCGAGGCCGGGTACGTGGGCGAGGACGTGGAGAACATCCTGCTCAATCTCATCCAGGCAGCGGGGATGGACGTCGCCCGCGCGGAAAAGGGCATCGTCTTCGTCGACGAAATCGACAAGATCGCCCGCAAGACCGGCAACGTCTCGATCACGCGCGACGTGTCCGGCGAAGGCGTTCAGCAGGCCCTGCTCAAGATCGTCGAAGGCTCCGTGGCGCGCGTGCCCCCCGCGGGCGGGCGCAAGCACCCCGAGCAGCGCTACATCGAAATCCGCACCCGCAACATCCTGTTCATCTGCGGCGGCGCGTTCGTCGGACTCGACAAGATCATGGAGCGCCGCCGCGCCGACAGGCATTTCGGCTTCGCCGCGGCGGAGGACGCCCCCGCGACGGCGAAAGGCGGCGCCGCCGTCGCGCGCCCGGACCGGCCGGAGCCCGAGGATTTCGTCGAGTTCGGCCTCATCCCGGAATTCGTGGGGCGCTTCCCCGTGGTTTCCGCGATGTCGGAGCTCACGGAAGACGAGCTCGTGCGCGTGCTCGTGGAGCCGCGCAACGCGCTCTGCAAGCAGTACCGCAAGGCGTTCCGCATGGAAGGCGTGGACCTGCGCTTCGAGCCGGACGCCCTGCGCGAGATCGCCGGGGAAGCGCTGCGCCGCAAGACCGGCGCGCGCGGACTGCGGGCGATCCTGGAAGACCTCATGACCGATCTCATGTACGAGATCGCCGCTCCGTCCGCCCCCGGCGCCGCAGACGCCGGAAAGCCCGCGAAAATCCTCGACCTCACGGCCGAAGCGGTCCGCGCCGCCCTTTCCGGGAAAGGCCCGGGCCTCGTCGCCCTGCTCCGCGATGCTTGAACCAACCCCGCGGGTCCGCCGCCCGCGCCGCCGGCGCGCAGCGCCCGCCCGCACGAAAGGAAAGAAGCCGATGAAACGTTTCCCCGTTCCGTTTTTCGCCGTCGTCGCCGCCGCGTTCTGCGCGTTCGTCCTCAAAGGCTGCTACACGGTCGACGCCGGCGTCGTCGGCGTGAAGACCCAGTGGGGCCGCATCGTCGGCGGACCCGTCGATCCGGGCCTCACGTGGATCAATCCCGTCGGCGGCGACCTCGTGAAGTACGACTGCCGCGAGCAGCGGCTCGACCTCAGGATGGGCACGTACACCAAGGACGTCCAGACCGCGATGATGGACGTCACGGTGACGTTTTCGGTGGACCGCTCCAAGGTCGCCGAACTCCACAGCGAGTACGGCCGCGCGTACGTCGAGCGCATCGTCACGCCCACGGTCGTCGGCATCACCAAGGACGTCATCGGCCAGTGGGAGGCGGACAAGCTCATCAACGGCCGCGAGGAGGCGACGAAGCAGATTTACGGCCAGGTGGCCGAAAAACTCGCATCCGCGCCGGTCCACGTCGGCATGATCGTGCTCTCCAACATCGACTACTCCGACGTGTTCGAGAAGGCGATCGAGGCCAAGCAGGTCGCCATGCAGCGCGCGATCGAGGCCCGCAACAAGACGCAGCAGATCGAGGAAGAGGCCCGCCAGAAGGTCATCAGCGCCAAGGCCGAAGCCGAATCGATGCAGATCCGCGGCGACGCGCTCAAGGCCAACCCGTCGCTCGTCGCGCTCGAAGCCGTCCAGAAGTGGGACGGCCGCGCGCCCGGCACGCTCGTCGTGGGGTCGGACGCCTCCACGCTCGTCCGCGGCGGCGGCTCCGCGCAGTAGCGCGCCATGTCCGGCCGAAGCCCGTTCCGCCTCGTTTCGCCGTACGAGCCGGCCGGCGACCAGCCGGAGGCGATCGCGAGGCTCGTCGACGGGTTCCGCAAGGGCGTCAAGGCCCAGATCCTGGAGGGCGTCACCGGTTCCGGCAAGACGTTCACCATGGCCAACGTCATCCGCGGCCTCGGCCTGCCGACGCTCGTGCTTTCGCACAACAAGACGCTCGCCGCGCAGCTCTACGGCGAACTCAAGGCGTTTTTCCCCGAAAACGCCGTCGAGTATTTCGTGAGCTACTACGACTACTACCAGCCCGAGGCGTACATCCCGCAGACCGACACGTACATCGCCAAGGATTCGGCGGTGAACGACGAGATCGAGCGCTTCCGCCTCTCGGCCGCGAACGCGCTCGTGCAGCGCCGCGACGTGGTCGTCGTGGCGTCCGTTTCGTGCATATACGGCATCGGGTCGTCGGACGACTACGCCGGGATGTCTCTGCCGCTTGCGGTGGACACCGCCGTGGACCGCGACGAAATGCTGGCGCGCCTCGTCGAGATACGCTACGAGCGCAACGACTACGACCCCAAGCCCGGCACGTTCCGCGTGCGCGGCGACGTGGTGGACGTGTTCCCGGCGTGGAACGACAAGATCGCCTGGCGCATCGAGCTTTTCGGCGACGTGGTGGACCGCATTTCGGAGTTCGACCCCGCGAGCGGGCGCACGACGCGGCTGCTCGACCGCACGATCATAGCGCCGGCGCGGAACTACGTCCTGCCCAAGGAGAAGGTCGAAGCCGGGATCGCGGCGATCGAGGAGGAGCTCGCGGACCGCGTGGCGTGGTTCAACGCCAACGGCAAGCTGCTCGAAGCGCAGCGCCTCCAGCAGCGCACGGAGTACGACCTGGCGATGATCCGCGAAATCGGCTACTGCACCGGGATCGAAAACTACTCACAGCCTCTTTCCGGCCGCCCGCGCGGAACGCCGGGCGAATGCCTCGTCGACTACTTTCCCAAGCCTTTCCTCACGATAATCGACGAATCGCACGCGACGATACCGCAGCTGCGCGCGATGTACCACGGCGACAGGGCGCGCAAGACCGTCCTCGTGGACAACGGGTTCCGCCTCCCTTCGGCCCGCGACAACAGGCCGCTTTCGTTCGAAGAGTTCGAGGGCAAGCTCGGGCAGGTGCTTTTCGCCTCGGCCACCCCGGGCCCGTACGAAAAGGCCCACGCCAACCGCACGGTCGAGCAGGTGATACGTCCGACGGGCCTCCTGGACCCGCCCGTCGAGATACGCCCGCTCGCGCACCAGATCGACGACGCGATGGAGGAGATACGCGCCGCCGCCGCGCGCGGCGACCGCGTGCTGGTGACCGCGCTCACCAAGCGCACGGCGGAAGACCTGTCGTCGTACCTGCGCGAAGCCGGCCTGCGCGTGGAGTACCTGCATTCGGACATCGACGCGCTGGAGCGCGTCGCGATCCTCACGCGCCTGCGCCGCGGGGAATTCGACGCGCTCGTGGGCGTGAACCTCCTGCGCGAAGGCCTCGACCTGCCGGAAGTTGCGCTCGTCGCCGTGCTGGACGCCGACAAGGAGGGCTTCCTGCGCTCCACCACGTCGCTCGTGCAGACCGCGGGCCGCACCGCGCGCCACGAACGCGGGCGCGTGATCCTGTACGCGGACGAAGTCACGGATTCGATGCGCGAGATGATCAGGATCACCGAGCGCCGCCGCCGCCTGCAGTCCGCCTTCAACGAGAAGCACGGAATCGTGCCGCACTCGGTTCGGCGCCAGCTCAGCGAAGACGAAGCAGTGCGGTCCGTCACCGGCGACGCCCCCGGCGCGTCCTCCTCCTCCGCCTCCCCGCTTCCCGACGACCGCGCCGCGGCGGTCGAACGCCTCAAAGCCGAAATGCTCGAAGCCGCCGAAGCGCTGGAATTCGAACGCGCCGCCCTCCTCCGCGACCGCCTCCGCGAACTCCAGTCCACGCCCCCGGACAAATCCCCCTGACCGCCCGGCACCCCTGTGCCCGCGCCCGCTCCCGCGTCCCTGTCCCCCGCGCCCGAGCTGCGACCAGTAAGCTGAAAATGGGGCCAGACCCCGAAAAATTTCGAGAATCTCAAATCTCAAATCTCAAATCTCGAATTTCAGATTTCAGATTTGAGATTGCGGATTTGAGATTTCTTGAGATTTCTGATTTTGGATTGCGAGGGTTGGGCGGGGATTTGGGAGAGGTTTTTGGGTGGATGGGCGGAAAGGGGATGGGTAAAATAAGGCCCGCCTAAAAAATTTATTGACCTCTAACGGGGCTTCGGATATTCTTCCGCCCCGCGTTAGGGGACTCTAACAACCGCCGCCGCGGGCGGCGCGCCGTCCCCGGCGCGGCTCGACTCGGGAATTTCCGCGATGATACCGCTTGCAATGGCCCCGGAAGGGGAGAAACAGAAAATCAAGAAGATATCCGGCAACGACCGGGTCCGGCGCCACCTGCAGGAACTGGGGCTGGTGATGGACGCGACCGTGACCGTGGTGTCGTCGGAAAACGGCAACGTGATCGTCGGAGTCGGCGCCACGCGGGTGGCGATCGGAGCGGACCTCGCGCTCCGCGTGATGGTGTAGCCGCGCACGGCCTGGGATTTTTTTCGGCAACACAACCAACAAAATGAAAACGCTACGCGAATCGAAAGTCGGCGACACGGCGACGGTCGTCAAACTCCACGGCGAAGGCGCGCTCAAGCGCCGCGTCATGGACATGGGCATCACGAAGGGCGCGGAACTCTACATCCGCAAGGTCGCGCCGCTCGGCGACCCGATCGAAATCACTGTACGCGGTTACGAGCTTTCGCTCCGCCGCGCGGACGTGGACATAATCGAAATCGCATGACGGGGCTCAGGACATGGCAACAATCAAGATAGCGCTCGCGGGCAATCCCAACTGCGGCAAGACCACTCTCTTCAACGCCCTCACCGGCTCCAACCAGTACGTCGGCAACTGGCCCGGCGTGACGGTGGAGAAGAAGGAGGGCAAGCTCAAGAAGCACAAGGACGTCGCGATCCAGGACCTCCCCGGCATCTACTCGCTTTCGCCGTATTCGCTGGAGGAAGTCGTCGCGCGCAACTACCTCGTCGAGGAAAAGCCCGACGCGATCCTCAACATCGTGGACGGCACCAACATCGAGCGCAACCTCTACCTCACCACGCAGCTCGTTTCGCTCGGCATCCCGATGGTCGTCGCGGTCAACATGATCGACGTCGTCCGCAAGAACGGCGACAAGATCGACCTGCGCAAGCTTTCGCAGGAGCTCGGCTGCAAGGTGGTCGAAATTTCCGCCCTCAAGGGCGAAGGCGTGCAGGAGGCCGCCGACGCCGCGGTGGCCGCGGCCACGGAAAAGACGCCGTCCGAGGCGCCGCACGTGTTCAAGGGCAGCGTGGAGCACGCGATCGCCCACATCGAGGAGTCGATCCAGAGCATCGTGCCGAAGGCGCAGCTGCGCTGGTACGCGATCAAGGTCTTCGAGCGCGACGCCAAGGTGATCGAGCGGCTCGGCCTCGGCAAGGAGCTGCTCGAACACGTCGAGCAGCACATCAAGGACTGCGAAAAGGAGCTGGACGACGACGCCGAGTCGATCGTCACCAACCAGCGCTACGCCTACGTCAAGCAGGTCGTGGACGTCGCCGTCGTCAAAAAGCCCCGCAAGGGCAACCTTTCGGCGTCGGACAAGATCGACCGCGTCGTCACGAACCGCTGGCTCGCGCTCCCGATCTTCGCCGCGGTCGTCTGGTGCATGTACTGGATCGCGGTCCAGACGCTCGGCGGCTGGCTCACGGACTGGGCCAACGACGGCGTGTTCGGCGACGGCTGGTTCGTCTACAAGACCGCGGACCGCGCGGCTTTCTGCTCCGACGAAACGAACGCCAGGCGCGAGTCCGATCCGGAGTACACGTGGGAAAACGTCTCCGGCGGGTTCGAGGCCGCGGAAAAGGTCGCGGGCGACTGGTCCGCCGCCTACCGCGAGGCTTTCGACGCGGAGAAGGGCGAAGGCGCCTACGAAACCGCCCTCGCGGAGTTCAACGCGGAGGCGGAGGCCGCCGCCGCCGGCGAAGAGTTCGAGCCCTCGGAGTTCGAGGTGCTCGACGAAGCGCTCGCGGAGCGGGTCAAGACGTTCATCACGTTCGACGACGATGAAACCGGCGAAATCGACGAAGACGCTTCGCGCGAATACGGCTACGCCGACTACCTCGAAGCGAAGGACGCCGAGGAGCCCGATCCCGCCGATTTCGGCCTCTGGGTGCCCGGCATCCCGGCGCTCGCGGATTCGCTCTTCGAGACGCTCGGCATCGCCGAGGACAGCTGGGTGCACACCCTCGTATTCGACGTCGTGTTCAACGGCGTCGGCACGATCCTCGGCTTCGTGCCCCAGATCGTCATCGTGTTCCTCTTCCTCGCGTTCCTCGAAGACTGCGGCTACATGGCCCGCGTGGCGTTCGTGATGGACCGCATCTTCCGCACGTTCGGCCTCTCCGGCAAGAGCTTCATCCCGATGCTCGTCGGCATGGGCTGCGGCGTGCCGGCCGTGTTGGCCACGCGCACGATCGAGTCGCGCCGCGACCGCCGCATGACGATCATGCTCGGCACCTACATCCCGTGCGGCGCAAAGTACGCGATCATCGCGATGTTCGTCACCGCGTTCTTCGGCGGCAACGCGGCCGTGGCCACGTCGATGTACCTGCTCGGCGTCGCGGTCATCGTGCTGGGCGGCGTGGCGCTCAAGAAGTTCGGCGCGTTCGCCGGCGATCCCGCTCCGTTCGTGATCGAGCTGCCCGCGTACCACATGCCCACGGTCGGCGGAATGCTCCGCCACACGTGGGACCGCACCAAGGCCTACATGATCAAGGCCGGCACGATCATCTTCGTCGCCTGCGTCGCGATCTGGTTCCTGATGAACTTCGACTGGTCCTTCTCCATGGTCGAAGAGCTCGACCAGTCGATCCTCGCCTGGCTCGGCAACAAGTTCGCCTGGATCTTCGCCCCGCTCGGCTTCGGGACGTGGCAGGGCGCCGCGGCGACGGTCACGGCCGAAATCGCCAAGGAGCAGGCCGTCGCGGATCTCGCGATGCTCGCCGGCGACCAGGTCGAAACGCTCGGCGTGGCGAAGGGCATCTTCAACCTCTTCGATTCCTTCAACCCGGGCGCCGGTCTCGCCACGCTCGCGGGCCTCTCGTTCATGATCATGAACCTGTTCGACCCGCCGTGCCTCGTCGCGATCGCCACGACGTTCCGCGAAATGGGGTCGGCCAAGTGGGGCTGGATCGCGGTCGGCTTCCAGTTCCTCGTGGGCTACTGCATGGCGCTCGTCACGTTCCAGCTCGGCAAGGTGCTGTTCTTCGGCGCCGCGTTCGGGTTCTGGACCGCGGTCGCCGTGGCGGTCGTGCTCGCGGCCCTGTTCCTCGTGTTCAGGCCGGTCCCGAAGGCGTACCGCAAATGAACGCCGCTTCCTGGACGGTAGTCGCCCTCTTCGCCGCCGCCTTCGCGGCGGCGGCGAGGTACTGCCTCCGTCACGGAATCTGCGGCGGCAACGGTTGCGGCGGGAGCGTCTGCGGCGGGAGCGGCTGCGGCGGCGGATGTTCCGGCTGCCGCTCCGCTTCTTCCGGCGGCTGCCCCGCCGCGCGCATTGCTCAGAGGTCGACGGTCGTCACGGAGCAGGGCGCGATTTCGACGACGCGCGGCTCGCGTCCGCGGATGCGGAGCTCGACGGTGCGCGGGCCGACGCAGTCCACGTTGAGAAGGTAGGCCTTCTTGCCGTAGGAGGAGAAGCAGATGTAGCGGGTGTCGTCGCGCATGCCGGGGGCGGGCGCGATGGAAACGCGTTGCCGGACAGCGCCCGCGAGGCTGCGCACGAGGCCGTCGTACACGCGCGAAAGCGCGCCGGTGTTGCCCGGGTAGTCCCACGCGGCGAGAAGCACGACCGATCCCTTGCCGACGGGGAACCTCACGACGAGCGGCCTGCCGCAGAACGAGACGAGCACTTCGGCGCCGGCCGGGAGTTCGAGCGGGGCGACGCGGATCGAGAAGTTTCCGCCGGGGGCGGCGACCGCCGCCTTCATTCCGGCCGGCGCGGCGGCGGAGTACTCGATGTCAGCCGCGGA
The DNA here is from genome assembly GCA_017476965.1 of Kiritimatiellia bacterium. Classification (GTDB taxonomy): domain Bacteria; phylum Verrucomicrobiota; class Kiritimatiellia; order RFP12; family UBA3636; genus UBA3636. Next base: position 8,192 of record JAFUXX010000126.1, read on the forward strand.
ACCTTCCGCAGTCACGGGGCCGCCTGTCACCGAAGCGCCGCCGGGGAGCGGCAGCAGGTCCGAAACCCCGTATTCGCGGTACTCGCGGTCGCGGCGGGTCGAGAAATGCGGCAGGCAGATCGCGACCGTGCCGCCCGCGGCGGCGTACTTGAGCAGGACCGCGCGCGCCTGCGGCGTCATGGTGTTCCAGCCGGCGAACGACACGAGGTCGTAGCGGGAGAGGTCGGAAACGCGCGATTCGTGGTCCACGGAAACGACGTCCACCTGGCCGAACGGCGAACCGGCGAGCCAGTAGTTGGGATACGGGCGGAGGGCGTCGCCGGGGACGGGGAAGAACGAATCCTTGACCTGCAGCCAGGTCTGTTCCGGCAGGCCGCAGCGCCAGTTGGAGTTGGTCTCGGCCTGCTTGTGCTGGGCCCACACGGCGAACCAGTCCGTGGTCATGCCCACGAACGCGTCGCCGTTGCCGAGCGCGAAAGCGATCTTGGTTTCGGGCGTGCCTTCGTCGCGCGGGTTGGCGCGGATGAAGTCGTGGAACTTCTTGGTCGTCTCGCGGTAGCGGCGCGGCGGCGCTTCGTCGTAGCCGTAGGACGGAATCTCGCCGGTGCGCGTCTCGCCGGGATCCTTGGCGGTGTACTTGTGCGCCTGGGTGCCCTGCGCGCCGGATTCGAGGACGATGAGCGAAGTGCCCATGACGTACTGCTGGAGGTAGCCGGCGAGCAGCAGGTCGTACTTCTGGTCCGAGCCGTACGGCACGGGGAACGTCTGCCACTCTTCGGCGAGCCACGAGCACCAGTAGTCCGGCCGCCACCGGCGGGCCGCGCCGCGCGCTTCGCTGCTGGCGTAGGCGAGGTTGGCGGAGCCGACGGCGTAGAGCTCGTTGCAGATGTAGTCGATGCCGCCCTGCAGCTCGTACGTGGCGAGCGGCGAACCGGAGGTGGAGAACACGAACGGGTGCGGCTGGCCGTCGCGCCCGGGCCCGCGCCGGATGAAGCGGTTCACGAAGTCTTCCTTGGCTTCGATCACGTCCATGTCCTGCCGCAGGTTGCCCGCTTCCTTGAGCGTCTGGTACAGGTACCCCGCGTATTCGCCGATGTTGTTGCCGAGGTAGCGCCTGCCGTATTCGGAGACGAGCGGCCGCACGACGTCCTCGCCGTAGTGCCCGTAGATCGTCATCGAGCGCAGGCCGTCGCGGTGCGCCTTTTCGGCCACTGCGGGATCGAGCCGCGAGCGCAGCGCGAGCCGGTCGCCGCCGACCCATTGGACGAGCAGGTTGCAGATTTCGTTTGTGATCTCCTCCGAAAACAGGCGCGTCGGGTCGCCGTACGCGCAATTGCCGATCATGACGTCGTTGTTGGGATAGGGCTTTTCGAGCGTCTTGGCGGCCGGGGTCACCACGACGTCGCGGCGGTAGACGCCGAAGTTGCGCGTCGGCACTTCGAGCCGCACTTTGAACGGGCCGTCCGCGTTTTCCGGCATGCGGTGGCGGAAGCGCGGGACTCCGGTTTCCACGCAGTCGATCCCGGCGCGCGCCGCCGCCGCGACCGCCGGGTCGGCGGAATCCGCCGCCTCGGGCGGCACGCCGTCCGGGTTGCGGAAGTACCACTTGCAGCGGACCGCTTCGCCGTCGAAGCACGAGGCGTCGATCCAGTAGTTGCGGCCGGTGTGGTCCGCGACGACGGAAATCTCCGCCTTCGGCACGCCCTTCGCGACGGTGAGAAGCGTCTTGCGCGCGGGACCCGCCACGCCGCCGCCGAGGACGAGCGCTAGGGACGCCGGCCGCGCCTTCGCGCCCTCGGGGAGCTTGAAGCGCAGCGGGACGAAGTCCCCGGACTTCGCGCGGCCCGCGGCGCCGTCCTCGATCTTGGAGTCGAGCGGGAGCGCCGTGCCGTCCCATTCGAGGCGGACCTCCGCCGCGTCCTTGGCCGGGATGCGCCAGGACGACCTGCCGCGAAGCGACGAAACCTGGAGCGTGACCGCGCCGTCCTCCGCGTCGCCGCGGCCGATGCAGTCCGCCGGGAGCGGGATCGCGAGCGGTTCGCCGGTCGCCACTTCCTTCTGGAAGAGCACGCGCCCGAGGTCGACGCCCGGAGCGGCGACGGCGGAAGATTCCACCGCGGTTCCCGGCCCGCGGAGCACGGTCATGCCGGATTTGTCCGGATCGTTTTCCGGCAGGGCGAGTGATCCTTCGCGCAGGTCCACCTCCGCGCCTGGCATGGCGTCCAGCACGAGTTTGCCGGGGCCGGTCTTCGCGATCTTGACGCCGCTGCCGCCGGTGAAGGCGGAGAGGTCGGCCGTGGCGCCGGCCGCGACGCGGATTTCGACATTGGCGCCGTCGGCGAACGCGGCGTCGGAAACGTCGAAAAAGCAGTCGCGCGCGACGTCCAGCGTGCCGCCTTCCAGCACCGCGTCCACGTGGATGCGGTTGCCGTTTTCGGCCACGTCGCCGCCGAGCGCCCAGACGCCTCCCGGCGCGAGCTCGAACTTGAGGCGGCCGTTCCAGCGCGACCCTTCGAGCTTGAACCCGTGCGGGAAGTCGGCGCGGCCTTCGACGCGGATCGCGCTTTTCTGCCCGCCTTCGATCGAGAAGTGCGCGGCGTCGGCGACGAACGCGCCGCCGGGGCGCACGTCCATGCGCACGTGGTAGACGGGGAAGCGGCAGCCGTCGAGCTCCAGGCGGCCGAGGACCTCGACGAAGCGCGTCGCGGCGTCGTTCACGCCGGGGTAGAACTGCGAGCCGGGCAGGAAGCGCAGCGTGGCGTCCGGCTCCACGCGGATCGTGCCGCCGTGGAGGTTCCACGCGCCGTGGACGAGCATCGTGCCGTTGCGGAGCCACAGGTCGTGGTGGGCCCAGGTGTTCTGCTGCCAGCGGCCGGCGTCGCGCGTCCCGCCGCCGAGGTCGAAGCGGAACGACGTTTCGTCCGCGAAGGCGTCCCCGGCCCCGGGAATGCCGGATCCCGCGGCGGCGGCGGCTTCGCCGTACGCGGCGCGCCAGTTGGCGGCGTCGCCGTAGGCC
>JAFUXX010000127.1 GCA_017476965.1 Kiritimatiellia bacterium
GAACACGCCGCCGACCGTGACGGAGTCCGGAATGATGAAGTGGTCGAAATCGACGAACGTCGCGACCACGAGCCCGGAAAGGAAAACCCACCCGGAGGGAATCGTCGCGAGCGCGCGCGGCGCGGCCGGGCACCCGGGCGGCGGAAGGGGAACGGGCACCGGCCTCATGCCGAGAGGCGGGCGCGCGCCGGCGGGCGCCCACATGCAGAACGCGGCGACGAACAGCAGCGCCACGAACGCCTCGACCGCCGCGTAGCGGAACGAGAACTTCGCGCCGCACTTCGCGCACCGCCCGCGCAGGACGAACCAGCTCAGCACCGGGATGTTGTGGTACCACGGAATCGCCGCGCCGCAGCTCATGCAGTGCGACCGCGGCCGCACGACCGACTGCCCCAGCGGCACGCGGTAGATGCAGACGTTGAGGAACGACCCAGTGCAGGCCCCGAACGCCGCGACGAACGCGGCCATGACAGCCCACTCCAAAGGCGGCAGGACCCCGGCGAACCGCGAGTCCGGCACCACCGGCACGCACTGCCGGAGAAAGTTCCAAAAAGCCGAAAAGCCGTCCATTTCAAACCAACCGTCGCAACGCGCCGATGGTACCACAAACCCCCTCCGCGGAAAAGTGCCGCCGCCGCCGCGCTACGGCGTGAACCGATAGGCTTCCCCCGTTTCCGGCACCTCGACCACGACCGAGCAGCGGGGCTTCTTCTTGATCCGGCGGCCGAACTGCTTGATGCCGAGCTCCTGCGGCTTTTCCGCGCCGGGTTCCAGCGTGAACCGGCACCTCGGCGCGGACCGCAGCTCGGGATTCTCCAGCGTGGCGACGCAAGAAACCGGTTTCGTCGTGGTGTTCCAGACCTTGAGCACGTGCCCGCCAGTGAGCGCCTGGCGCATTTCCGCGCGGATGCTCGGCGAGGCTGGTTTTTCCCCGGCTGAATCGTTGTCCGCTGCCTGTATCGCCTCGACCTTCGGTTCGTGGAGCATTCGGTAGATCATCTGGCCCGGTTGAGCGAGTTTGAAGAAGACCGTCCACGCAACGAGACCGGCGACAACCATCATCCAGTTCGCGAAGCGGCCGTTGACGAGCGACCGACGAGCTCCGTCGACGTCGCCCTTCTTCAGCCGCTCCGTTCCCTGGATGCCGAAAACCGCCGATGTCACGATCCACAATGGATTGATCAAGAACAAGATCAACCGAACCAGCATTCCCGCGAACGGGAAAAGGCTGTCGAAGAACTGCGCGAGGGCGTTGTTCCCACCCCACGACGCCAGTTGATCAAGCTCTTGGGCAAGATCAACCGTTTCGGACTGATGTGTCTCTTGGGTTTTGGTGTTCATTTTATGAAAACGCTATTGTTCGGTTGCTCCAAAAATCGGAGTATTGCCTGCCTAGAAGACTATGGTTTCAATTCCGGTGGAGTTTTCCATGCTTCATAGTCCCAATAAACTCTCTCGTACTCTTTACTGAAACTCACGAACTCTCCTTCTGTTGTTTCCATTTTGATTCCCCCGTCATATTTCGGCTCACCATCCAAATCGTACTTGGCAAAAAAACGGCGACCCAGACGATCCAAAGAAAGGGGATTCTTCGTTCCGACCATCTTTTTCATGGCGGCAGTGCCGAAATTGATCTGGCCAACCAAGTTGTTTTTCTTTAGGACCCACACGCAGATTCCGGCATCACCGCCCGAAGTGTAGTGCCACCAATGTTCGTTCCAGTTGACTCGTTCCAAATAGGAGCATCCCAACACTTTTCTCGCGACACGTTCAGCGTCACCCGCAGACATTCCGAGGTAGAAGCCATCGATCACAATGCCGTCATGGTTTTCTGCTTTTGCAAGGATGTCCGAAATGTCATCGGCAGCAAGCGAAGAACTTGGTTTTGGTTGTGATTGCGGTGTCTCGGTCTTGATGTCGGGCTGGAGTTCTGCCAAGCCTTTCTTGCCCTCTGAATGGGTCTCGGCCTTTCGTTTGGGGATTCTTGCGTCGGCTTCACCGGTAATGTTGGCGCACATCCACATGGCGGATTCAAGTGTTTTTCCGTCGCCGTCGGCAGGAATAGGAATGGGTACATCCGTGAAAACCCACGATTCGTTTCCATCTGGTAATAGCCTACTTCCTCCGAACTTCCGTTTTCCGTTTTGGACGAGGAGCCATTCGAGCTGTTCGTCCGACAACTCGGTCACCTTGGGACGCTCGAGTGCGGCGCTCCAGATTCGCCGGAAGTTCACGCCATTCTTGGCAAACGTGTTTTCACTAATGGCCACCGCAAACATTCTTTCGTCGGCGAGAGTGAATGCCGCGTGAATATCCCCTTTGTCTTCGTATTTGATATCAACCGAATTCAGCGCGGACCGAACTCTGTTCATATCTTCTACTCCGGCTTTGCTAGTCACTGGGATGAGACATCCCAAGACCAAGGCAATGTTGATTGCTGTCTTGTTTCTCATATGAAACTCCTTTGTCTCAATTCTCATCGGTTCCGACCAACTCTTTTTCCTTTCCGTCCGCTTTCGTCGAACATTCTCTGATGGCCGCTTCAAACGCATCTGGCGAACCTGTAATTGGAATATGAATCGAATAGTAGAGGTGCCATTTTTTACCGGATTCCGAAGGCTTGATGAGACACCAGTGCCCCAATTCGCCTCCTCCTATTACGCCACCGTCGGTAGTGGCCAACAGTTCTCTCATTTGATTCGTATTGACGGGGCGCATCTCGCTTGCGACGGATTTAGACCAAATTTCGACAAACTGTGCATCGTGGTAAGAAGTTGCAGATCCGTTGACAATGACGAGTTGGCTGCGCCCATCTCCTTCATCGAACAAGAACCGGAAATCGCCGCTTTCCGTCTTGCTGTATTTCAATCCCGTTGCTTGAATTTTTGACTCAATGGCGGTTGTTGTTTCGTCCGCTTTAACGGGGAAGGACATCGCTGCGCAACAAGCGACGACTATGGCTAAGCACGTTTGCATTGGCGTTTTCATGTTGTTCACCTCATGGCACTGCATCCCATCTGGAATGCAGTGCCATTCTTTAGAAGTGGATTCTCGCTGTCATCGTTTAGGTAGATTACTTTCCGGAACGATTTTTGAGTTCCTTCAAGAAATCAACGTATTGAACCCCGCCAACGCAGACTCGGACACCCTGTACCATTTCCAATTTCTCCTTTGGCAGTTTTCCGAAAGAGATCATCTTCGTTTTTGCCCCCTTGTATCCGAAGTCGGAGTGCCAGCCGGAAATCTGTTCCAAAGGTCCGTTGTCCGGGAACGACTTCGTCGAAAGCCGATGCCGATTGAAAAAGTCATAATCAAGGAACTGACTACGTTGTCTGCCCGTGACAGACTTGACGACATCTTTCCAACGCATCATCCAAGCATCTTCACCCAGATCGGTCCACCCCCCGCCACAGAAAAGCCACATGAAGACATCGGAAACAGTATTTCCTCCGTTTTGGAGCTTCAGTTGACTGGTGTAGATTTTGATGTCTTCTTCAATGGTTGTTCCCCTTTCGGAAAGCTTAGAGTCTGGTTCCGCGACAACATTTCCATCGCCATCAACAAGAAACACCGCGATGCAGGGGTCCTGTGGCATTCGAGCTTTCTTTGCGGAGTCTATGGCCGATTCTAGGTCTTCCGCGAAGACGAAGACGGTCTCTCCAACTCGAATCTTTGGCTTCCCCGAATCTTCAGATGTCTGTCTTTCACCCGGGGCAAGGACACGGGACGCATACTTGGCGAATGTATTAGTGGCCGTGACGAGCCATTCGTCATATTCCGCTTTATCGATGTCGAGTTTGATGGCGACTTGGACTTTGCCTTCCCCGTCAATGGCAATGTCGGGGGAACCATCGTCTTTCTTCCCCATTTCGCCCTTGATCAGGAAGAAGGGTTTGTAGGAGGAGAAGACTTTTCCGAACGCCTCCTCGGCGTTCTTGATTTCGTCCTGTCGGTTTGCGAGACCGGAGAAGAGACCCTGGGCCGTCGCGATTGACGCAATCAATGCGACGAGGATTGACGTGCTAATTGTCGTTTTCATGTCTTTCTGCCTTTCGCTACTTTTGTTTTTCTCCATTCTTGGCAGCGAAATCCCCGAGTTGTTGCCAGGTGATTTCGTAGCCCTTCTGCTGGTCCTTCGGGAACCAGATGAGTTTGGCATTTGAAATCTTCATACGCCCAACTCGACCATTGTTCGGATCGTTGATTTCCAACTTGATCCCGCCACGTTTTACATGGAGACTTGATGTTTGTAGTGTCATGTCCGTAGCCATGATGTGCCTCATTTCCTTCTGCCTTGTGGTTTTGTTGATTCCGGATTCCAACGCCAAGGCAAAAAGAAAGCGCCTTCCTCCGGTGTCCCATTCCAGGCTCCGTGGAAAAGGCCTTCGCTGAAACACGTGGAGGAAGACGCGCGGGTGCGCGTTCCTGCTTGTGTCGTCAGCGAGATCTTTCCACGGATTCGGGATGGCGACGCTTGCAGTTAGCAAGCTAGTTTGGTTGTGGGATCGGGGTGCTGGGTGGCGGGGTTGTTCCTCGGGTGGAAGCGGCAGGACGCCGCAGAACGGGAGGAAAGGCAGCAGAATCCGCGCGCCGCGCGAATGGCGGCGCGGCGGGGCGCGGCGGGGAGGAGTGTGGCGGAGTCGGAGCATGGTCGATGTTCCACTCCATACTCGCACCCCGCGGATGCGTCTTACGCGGGTCCGGACGGCCCGCGCGTTTCCGGGCCCTACGGAAGGGCAGGGGAGCCGTCCGACGCGGCGGCGAGGGCGAGTTCGCGGTCGTGGGCGAACGCGGCGATGTCTGGGGCGCAGGAGCCGGGTTCGGCGCGGTCGCGCTCGCGGAGAAGGGCGAGGGCTTCGTCGAAGCCGGCGAGCGCGTCGGCATCCTCGGCCCGAACGGCTGCGGCAAGACCAC
>JAFUXX010000128.1 GCA_017476965.1 Kiritimatiellia bacterium
CCTCGCCGCGCGCGAAATCGCGGACAGGACCGGCTTCTCCTCGCCGTCCCACTTTTCCAACGCCTTCCGCGCCGCGACCGGCCTCGCCCCGCGCGCCTGGCGCCTGCGCAACGGCACCGCCCCGCTTCGCGTTGTCTGACCCCGCGGCGTTTCCGCCCCCGCTGGCAGGAAATCACCGCCCCGAAAATTTTGCGAATCCAAAATCAAAATGGGGACAGTCAACTGTCTTGTCGGCTCCGCCGACAAGACGGCGGAAAAGAGGAGAAAAAGGAAAGGGGGCAGGGGGAAGGAAAAGGAGGAGTAATGCTTATTCGGCGCTGGAACTGGATGCGGCGGCAACGACTGCGTCCATGCGCACGAACAGTTTTCTCATGGCGGCCACCATGGCAACCCTGAAGGGCTTGTGCAAATCGTTTCGCAAGTGGGTGTAATACGCTTTGAGCCGGTCGTCGTGCCGTATGGCTACCATGGCTGGCATGTACAACGCCGTTCGCACGTCTCGACGACCGCCTCCCGTTTTCCGCCGCCCCTTGAAGGTTCCGCTTTCTCTCGGGTGGGGTGCCAGACCTGCAATTGACGCGGCCCGCTGGCGCCCAAGCGATCCGAGTTCTGGCACGAGCGTCGTCACGACGACGGCCGTGAGAGGACCTACGCCGACGACTCCTTGAAGAATGTCGCAGGTGCGCTTGGTCGCTGGATCGTTGCTCGCCGTTTGAGTCATCTTGGCTTCGAGTTTTCCGATTTTCGTGTCCAGACTCTGTATCGTACGCTTCAAAACGTCGCGACAGGTCGGATCGTCCGTTGCCTCAAGCTGCCGCTGAAAAGATCCTTTTGCCTGAACGAGAAGCCCGCGCGTTCGGACAATTTCCCGCAGCGCCAATCGCGTGGCGGACGGCAACGGGGTCGGTTCGGGTTCCGTTTGTTCGGCATAGCGCCGGATGACTGCCGCATCGATTGGATCTGTCTTGGCAGCGATGCCACAGGCCTTGGCGTAGTGGCGGATTTTTGCCGGATCCAATGCGCAGACGGATTGTCCCAGTTCGTCGAGGACGAGCCGGACGCGAAGCCCGTAGCATCCGGTTTGCTCCAGGCAAAAGCGAAACCGAATGCCATCCTGGCTCTTCTTGCGAAGACGGCCAATCAGTTTTGAGATGGACTTGCGATTGTTTTCGATTGTCTCAGAAAGAAACTCGCCTGCGTCAACGGCGAGCGTGTCCTTGGAGACGTCGATTCCAACGTACACGACGCCGGTCTCGACATTGATTTGTTCGCGGGTTTTCATTATGCTCTGTCTTGTCTGCTGGCGCTACGGCCAAAGCAACTGTTCGAGCCATGCAGAAAAGCCGGCGGCGGCGGACAGTCCCACGAACACACGCTCATGCGTAGTTCAGACCCCTATCGCCGCCGCCGACACTCGGCACGGCGCTGCAGGCACCGTGCCGAGGTCTTTTGCACATCCGTGCGGAGACGCGCTCAATTCTACATATTGAGAGAGACAAGACCCCGAAAAGTCCCCGAAAAGTCCTGGAATCCGGCGGAAATTTTTTTGTGGGTATTGCAACGGGATGTTTCTTTTGGTAGTATCACCGCGCCATGCACGACAAAACATTCGCGGCGGCTGCCGCCATTTCGATCATGACCCTCTGCGCCGCGGCGCAGGAAGCGGTGCCCGAGGCCGAACCCGCCTTCAAGGCCCGCCCGTACGGGGACGTCCGGATGCGCCTCGAAGCGTTCGACGATATCCCGATACGCACCGAAGCCCCCGCCGTCACGCGCGGCGGGTACAACAACTACTTCCGCTTCCGGGCCCGCGCGGGCTTCAAGGGCGAGTGGGGCGACCTGCTTTCCTTCGACGTGCGCGGCACGGACGAAGTGCGCTTCCGCAACCACGGCCAGAAGTCCTACGAGTGGCCCGACGAAGCGATAATCGACCAGCTCAAGGTCACGTTCCGCGGGCTCTTCGACGGCAGGGCGGACGTCACGGCGGGCCGCCAGGACGTTTTCCTCGGCTCCGGCCGCCTCTTCGCCGAAGGCACGGCCAAGGACGGCTCCCGCACCACGTTCTTCGACGGCCTGCGGGCCCGCATCCGCCTCGCCGAGAAGACCACGCTCGACGTCTTCGGCTTCTACGGCGGGTGCGAGACCGATCTCGCGCTCGGCCACGAGCACCGCGACCTCACCGGTCTCGGGCCGGGCTGGAACGGCATGGCCGAGGCCACCGCCGGCTTCTTCTTCGAGGACCGCTCTTCCGACGCCTTCGGCTGGGGCGCGTACTATGTCTGGCTGCGCGACACCGCCTGGCGCACCGTCGCCGGCGACCGCGTGCCGCACGAGGACGTCCACACGTTCGGCCTGCGCGCCATGCCGCGCATCTCCGACGTCTTTTCGGCGGAGTTCGAGGGCGCGCTCCAGCGCAGCGGCGGCGATTTCGACCGCCGGGCCGGTTTCGCGTACGGCGGGCTCAAGGCCGAGGCCCCGTGCGGCGCCTACGTCTCCGCCAACGCGCTCTACCTCACGGGCGACGATCCCGAGACCGGCCGCCGCGAGGACTTCAACGTTCTCTTCGGCCGCTACCCGTGGATCAGCGAACTCATGCTGTACGGGTTCGACGGCGAGGGCGTCGGCACCTGGCGCAACCTCGTGCAGGCGTGGCTCGAATGCGGCGGCGCGTTCGGCGAAAACGCCGCGCACCGCGTCAAGGCCACCGTCGGCCCCGTCTGGGCGGACGAGCGCGACGGCGCGGGCGGCGGCGATTTCCGCGGCTGGCTCGAAACCGTCTTCTGGGCGTTCCCCGTCTGCAGCGGCCGTTTCGGCGACCTCACGGGCCACTTCTTCCTCGAAGTGTTCGAGCCCGGCGACTACTACGTGTCGGACTCCACCGCGTACTTCTTCCGCGTCGAGCTCAATCTCGCGTTCTAGCGTGCCGGCGCCACTCGCGCGGCGTCCTGCCGTACGCGGCGCGGAACTGCTGCGCGAAGTAGCTCTGGTGCGCGAATCCGCACGAGTACGCCACGTCCGCCACCGGCGCGGACGACTCCCGCAGCATCCGCGCCGCCACGGCGAGCCGGTACGAGTTGAGGTACGAGATAGGTGACTGCCCCATGTGCCGCGCGAACATCGCGCAGCACCGGCTCCGGCACACCCCGCCCGCCGCCGCGATCCGCGCGAGCGTCAGCGGCCCGCCGTAGCGCTCGTGGACGAACGACGCCATCGCGCGCACCGCGGCGAATTCGGAGTCCGGCGCGGCGGGTTCCGCGTCCCCGGCGTTCCGGGCGAAGATTCCCTTCGCCCGGAACTTTTCCATCGCTTCCGCCCACAGCCGGAACGTCAGGCCGGCCAGCACGAGGGGCGCGTCCGGCCCCGGCGCGGCCTCCGCGTCGCGTATCGCGCGGAAGATTTCAGGAATGCGGCCCGTTTCGTCCTTGTGCAGCGTCGCGAACGGCAGCACCCCCATGCGGCGGCGCATCGGATCCACGGCGCCGCGCCGCAGCGCGGGCTCGCACCCCAGCACCGCAGGGTGCACGATGAGCATCAGGTAGCGGTAGCGCGTCGAGTCGTCCACCGCGACTTTGTGGATCTGCCCGCCGTTCACCACGACGAGTCCGCCTTCCTCCACCTCGACGCGCGCGCCGTTCACGAGCTCCGCGAACGGCCCTTCCTCGGCCAGCACGATCTCGAAGTCGTCGTGCCAGTGCCCGACGTACGGTTTGCGCGGGTAGACCGGCCCCACGCCTTCCCAGAAGTGTATCCGCAGCCCCGGATGCACGTACTCCAGCGCCTCCGGGAACCCCTCGGCGGCGGAATCCGTCAGCGCGCCGGCTTCGCGCGCGGTCGTTGCGTTTTCGTTTTCCACCGGGTCCTCCGTGCGTCGGGGAAAACGGTACCAAAAAAATACGATTGTTGCAAAATTCGATTCAAAAATTGATAGTACGACCGCTGTTTCGTTGATATTCTTCTCTCCGTTCGGAGGAAAATCCATGAAAAACCGGCTCCTTCCCGCTGTCGCCGCGTTCGTGGCGGCGATCCAGTTGTGCCCGACGGCGCGCGGCGCCGTTTCCGGGTATTCCCGCATGGCCACGCTGACCGTGGCAGGCGCGGCCGAAGGCGTGACGCTCGAAAACTTTCCCGTCCTCGTGCGCGTCTCGCCCGACCGCATCTCCGGGTTCGAATACTCGCAGCTCTCGTCTCCCGAAGACGGCGCCGACCTGCGCTTCACGGACGACGACGGCAACTTCCTGAACTTCGACATCGACACGTGGAACCCCGATGGCGAGTCGCTCGTCTGGGTGAGCGTCCCGACGTTCGCGAGGGGAACCCAAATCGTCATGCGCTGGGGCAATCCCTCTCCCGCCGAGCCAAACGACCCGACCGCCGTCTGGTCCGTTCCCGGCTACGTGCAGGTCTGGCACTTCTCGTCCGGCGTGACGACCGACGCCACGGGCCGCGGCCTGTCGCTCAAGGCGAGCGGCGGCTTCGTGCCGTCCACGGACTCCTTCCTCGGCGGCTGCTACACAAACGAAGTCGCCGGACAGGAAATAGTGAACGAAGACGGCTCCAAAACGTGGAGCTACATCGATTTGTCGCGCCATGACAACCTGCTTTCCGACATCACGACGCGCACGGTCACCGGGTGGTTCCGGCAGGACGAAAATTTCGCCAAGTCCGATGTTTGGACGTCGTATTTTTCGAACAAGAACTCGCTCGGCGACAACGGAATCAACGTGACTTTCCTCAACGAAAACCTCTGGATATACGGCAACGGGCAGAATGCGCACGGAGGCGGTTGGGGCCACGTCACGTACGACGTCGGCGCATGGATGCACATAGCCGCGCGCTTCCGGACCGACCCCGACGACGGCGCGGTCAAGGGCGCGCTTTTCCGCGACGGCTCGCCGTATTTTTCCGAAACGACGCTGCCGGACGGAATCTCCGAGTACGGCGGCGTGTTCTCCGTCGGCAACTACGGCGGGTGGCATTCGTACCGCAACGACCCCTTCCACGGCGACATCGACGAAATCCGCATTTTCGACGGCGCCCTTTCCGCCGAGTGGATTCTCGAAGAGCGCAACACCGCGTGGTCCGAATCCTACCTGCAGTACGGAAACGCGGTCGTTTTCGTCGAGGACTTCACGGGCTTCCTGCGCAGCGACTCCGCGGCGCAGCTGCCGGCGGAATTCGGCGAAGCTAGCGCAACGTTCGACGGCGACGTTTCCGCCGCCGTCGCGGCCGCCGTCGCCGCGAAGGATGCCGGTGCGCGCAAGTCGGTTCTCTACGTCGCGCCCGGCGAATACATCGCTTCCGCGCCTATCCGCGCAACGAACGGCGTGTCCGTTATCGGTCTCGGCTCGGCGGCCGACGCGATTTTCGCCGGAACCGCAGATCCGGCGGAACAGTGGAACTTCCGCGTGATGAACTTCGCCGGCGGCGGATTGCTCGCGAACCTCACGATCCGCGGAAACCGCCGGACCGGGTTCGACAACGACGACGGCTTGAACGGCGGAAGGTGGGACGAGCCAAGACGCTACGGCGGCACGCTCTTGCTCGGCGCTGCAGACGAAACCCTCACTTCCGTCGCCAGCAACATCGTCGTGACCGGTGGATATTCCGGGAGATGGGCCAACAACGAGTTTCTCGGCACGGTCGCGGTCCGCGGCAACGGCCTTCTCGTCGATTCCGAAATCACGGGCAACAAGATCGGCGGCTACGGCGGCGGCGTGTTCGCCGAAGGTTCGGCGATGGTCCTGCGTTGCCGGATAACGGACAACTCCGTTTGGGACCTGGGGGCCGGAAAACTCTACGGCGGCGGCGCGAACCTCCGCGGCGGCGCCAAGCTGGTTGACTGCCTCGTCGCCGGCAACGATTCCTCGACCGGCCCCGGCGGCGGCGTCCAGATGGACCTTGCTTCGGACGACGGCGGGCTTTTCCACTGCACCGTGGCGGGCAACACGGCGGAAGGGGCCGGCACCGGCGTCTTCGTCAAGACGGACAAGGGCCGCATCTTCGACACCATCGTCGCGGGCGGCGAGGGTTCCCTCGCGACCGGTCTTTCGTCCGCCTCGTCCGTGACGATCGCCAACTGCTGCTTCGACGCGGAGCCGCCCGCGGCGTTCACCAAGAAGACGGACGTGCTGGTCGCCGATCCGGAGTTCAAGTCCGGCGGCTTCGAGCTGCTTGCCTCTTCGCCGTGCATCGACGCGGCGGCGGCCGATTCCGAGCCGGTCGCCGGCCTCGGCAAGACGTCGACGTGGATCGCGCTCAACGGAGTGCCGCACTCGCACGACGACGAAAACGATTCTTTCGACGGCCTGCCGGACATCGGCTGCTACGAGTCGACGTCCGCCAACGCCAGGACGCTGGTGATCTACGTCAGGTAGGAAAAGGCGCCGGCGGAGATTCATGGAGCCAAGCATTTCCGTTTCATGCGTGCCGGACCCGGGTCCGGCGCTTTTGGACGACATCGCCCGCGCGGGCATCCGCCACGTCGAAATCTCGCTCGACGGGCGCAAGTACGCGGGCTTCGATTTCGCGGCGTTCGCGGCGCACGCGCGGGACGCCGGGGTGGATGTCCGTTCGTTCCACCTGCCGTTCTACACCGACGAAACGGTCGACCCGGCGTCGCTCGACGAGGCGGTCCGCCGCCGCACGGCGGAAATCCACGCGCACTACGTCCGCGTCGCCGCTTCGATGGGCGCGAAGATCGCGGTCGTCCACGCCTGCCTGGAGCCGGTCGCCGACGCGGACCGCGCGGAGCGCATCGCGCGCTCGAAGGAATCGATGGCGGCGCTCGCGGACGTCGGCGAGGCGGAGGGCGTGACGGTCTGCGTCGAGAACCTGCCGCGCTCGTGCCTCGGCAACACCTCGGCGGAGCTTGCGGACATCGTGGCCTGCGACGACAGGCTCCGCGTCTGTTTCGACGTGAACCACCTGCTGCTGGACACGCACGCGGAGTTCCTGCGCGTCAACGGCGCCAAGATCGCCGCGACGCACGTTTCGGACTACGACTTCGTCAACGAGCGCCACTGGCTGCCGGGCGAAGGCCGCATCGACTGGGCCGCGCTCGCGGACGGCCTCGACGCGATCGGCTACCGGGGCACGTTCAACTACGAGATTTCGTTCCGCGGCAATCCCAAGACGGTCCGCCGCGCGCGCGACCTCGTCCCGGCGGACGTCGCCCGCAACGCCGCGGAAATCATGGCCCGCAAGCCCCTCACCGTGATCGGCGAAGGCGGCATCGAAGGCCTCCCGCCCTGGCCGTAGCGCTTCCCGCTCCGCCCCGCACCAGCCCGCTTCCATGAAATTCCAGTCACGACTCCTTTCCGGCCTGTCCGCGCTCGCGGCGGCCGGCGCCGCGGCGTCCTCCGCGCCGCCGTCCTTTTCGTTCGACCCCGCGGGCGGCTTCCGCCTCGACGGGCGGCCCGGCTACATGCTCGGCACGGTGATCTACCACCAGCCGCACGAAAAGGACTACCGGCACACCGAAGGGTACTCGGACGATGACGCCTGGATCTACGAAACGCCGCCGGACCGCGCCTACCTGCAGCGCCTCGGATTCGACACGGTGGGCGGCGAAGTTTCGTACGACTGGATGAAGCGGTTCCGCCCCGAGCCGCGGTACTGGCAGGCGCACCGCGCACACGACTGGTCCATCGCCACCAACTGGTGGTGCAGCGGGCTGCCGACGATAGCGGACTTCACGTGCGCGCGCTGGTCGCACGGAGCGCTTTCGTTCGTCGAAGGCCGCGAACCGGCAGCGGCGGCGTTCCCCGAGGGCGGCGCGGGCCACTTCATGCCGTACAGCCTCGTGACGCCGGAAGGCCGCGCCCTCTACGCAATGATGTGGCGCGCCGGGGCCGAGGAGCTCAAGGCCCACGGCGCCGCGCCGTACGCGTACGAACTCTTCAACGAGCCGACGTGGGAAGAGCGCACCCCCGCCGCGCGGGCGCTGTTCGCGCGGTCGCTCTCAGCGGTCTTCCGCGGCGACCCGGCGGCGATGGACTCCGCCTGGGGCTCGCGCTACGGGTCGTTCGAGGCCGCCGCCGCGTTCCGCCACCCGTACGAATGCCCCGGGCTCGGCGTGGAGTGGCTCAAGTTCCGCGAGCGCGTGTTCGCTTCCGGCATCGCGCTCGGCAAGAAGACGATCCGCGAAGTCGTGCCGGACGCGGTCGTCTGCTTCCAGCCCGTCGGCATTTCGTTCGGCTACGTGAACGTGCTCGCCGCGAACCGCGAATGCGGCGTGGTGATGACGCCGACCGGCGGCCACGACGCCTTCGAGACGCTCCTCCTGCGCGCGATTTCGGACGGCAAACCGCTCATCGACGGCGAAACGTACTTCGGCCACACGCGCGACTCGCACCGCGCGAAGGCGCTGCTGCACTTCTCGCGCGGCATCGACGCCTCGTACTACTTCAAGTGGGACCGCCGCCTCGACGACCCGCGCTTCGACCGGCCCGACGGCCCGGAGCGCATGGCGGAGACTTTCCCGTACATGGCGCTCAACCCCGCCGCCACGCCGCCCTCGGCGTTCGCCGGGCTTCTCGACGCCAAGCGCGAAATCGGCGCGGTGGCCGACCTCTTCTGCCCGCGCGCGCGGCGCATGCCCGACGCCGAGCGCGTCGCCGTCCTGTTTTCGCTCCCGACCGAGCGGC
>JAFUXX010000129.1 GCA_017476965.1 Kiritimatiellia bacterium
CTAAATGTCAAGCCCTTTTTCAAAAAAGTTTTTCGCCCGGTTTCACCGCCCCGCAAGGCGGCCGAAGCCGGCAAGGAGAAAAGTTTCCGTCTCGTCAAGGAGCGCGGGATCAGCAATAACCCCTATCCCTGACCGAATACTGTCACGAGCGGAGGGCGTTTTGACCGCGGGGGCGGGGGCGTGTACAATCGGCGGCGGGCAAGCCCCGCGGCCTGCGGTCCGCGACCGCGCCGCGTCCGGACGAAACCGACACGACCATGCTGAAAAATCTCTCCATACTGCTCGCCGCGGCGCTCCTGTGCGCGCTGCCGTTCGCGTTGCGCCCGGCCCGCGATTCCGGCGATTGGAAGGAAGGCGACCCGGTGCTGGTCGTCGTGACGCCGCACATCGCGTCGATCCGCGACGAGTTCGCCGCGGGCTTTTCCGACTGGCACCGGAAAAATTTCGGCAAGCCCGTCAGCATCGACTGGCGCAACATCGGCGGCACCACGGAAATAATGCGCTACCTCGGCGGCGAATACGCCTCGGCTTTCCGCGCCTGGGCCCGCCGCGAGGGCCTTGCGTGGCCCGAGGGCGCCGATCCCTTCGCGAAACGCCCGCCGGCGCGGCGCGACGGCGAGAGCGACGCTGATTTCGCCGCGCGCGAAGCGCTCTGGAAGGCGCTGCGCGAAACGGACGACCCCGCGGCGTTCACGTGCAAGATCGACGTCTTTTTCGGCGGCGGCACTTACGACCACTCCGCCGCGGAAGCATGCGGCTACACCGTCGAGCCGTGGCCCGCCGGGAAATGGCCCGCCGACGTGCTGGCGGACGAATCGGGCGCGGAAATGATTCCGGAAGGCATCGGCGGCGAAGTGTGGCGCGGCAAGGCGTACTGCTCGGCCGTGCTCTCCGGTTTCGGCATCTGCTCCAATCCCGACCGCCTCGTGGAAATCGGCTTCACAAACGCCGACGGCTCCGCGCGGGCGCCGTCCAAGTGGGCCGATCTCGCGGACCCGCGTTTCTTCGGACAGCTCGCCGTGACGGACCCCACCAAATCCGGATCCGTCGCCAAGGCGTTCGAGATGATACTCCACGCCACGACGCGCGAACACGTGCTCGAAGCGGGATTCGCGCCCGACGCAATCGAAGCGAACGAGCGGGCGATCGCGGCCGGCGCCGACCCGTCCTCTTTTCCCGGCTACCAGGAAGCGGTGGAAGAGGGCTGGATGCGAGGAATCCGGCTCCTCCGCCTGATCGGCGCGAATTCGCGGTACTTCACCGACGCGGCAGGCAAACCGCCGCAGGACGTCTCCGCCGGGGACGCCGCCGCGGGCATCTGCATCGACTTCTACGGCCGCGTCCAGGCCGAGACCAACCGCACGGGCGACAAGGAGCGCCTGCTGTACGTCACGCCGCGCGGAGGGTCGTCCATTTCCGGCGACCCGATTTCGGTCCTGCGCGGCGCCGAGCGCGGCGAGCTCGCGCGCAGGTTCGTGCAGTACGTCCTTTCGGAGCCCGGCCAGCGCCTCTGGAACGGCCTGCCGGGCTCGCCCGGCGGCCCGCGCAAGCACGCGCTGCGCCGCCTTCCGGTGCGCCGCGACTTCTATCCGGACCGTGACGACCCCGCTGTCGACGCCCGTGCGCGCGCCCGCGCAGGCACGACGAGCGACGACCTGCTCGACCCGGCGGTGGACGCCTATTCGCTCGCGGAGGCGTTCACGTACGAGCCGCGCTGGACCGCGCCGCACTTCGCGTTCCTGCGCTCTTTCGTGCGGGCGATGTGCATGGATTCGGGCGACGACCTCCGCGCCGCGTGGCGCGAAATCCTCGCCGCCGGCGGGCCCGAAGCCTGCCCCGACGCGATGGCGGCGCTGGAGCGCA
>JAFUXX010000130.1 GCA_017476965.1 Kiritimatiellia bacterium
CTCCGGACGCGCAACCTGCGGCGCCGGCCGCGGCGGCCGCGGCGGCGAGCGCATCGGCGAGCAGGAAAGCCGACAACCGGGCGAGACCGTTTCGCATGGTTCGGGATTTCACGTGAAGCCTGCAATGGCGAGCGCTTTACCGCACGATCAGGACGAACGGGACGGAGGAGGCGTAGATCACGCCGTCCGAAAGAGTCAGGTTCACGTGGCGGGATGCGCCGCCGGCGATCCGGGCGACGACCGTTTCCGGCAGCGTCCCGGAAAGCGTCCCCACCCGTGCCACCGCGAACCGGTCGGGGAGCGACGATCCGGAAACTGCCAGCGCCGGCTCGCCGGCGAGGACGAGCGTGTCGATGGTGAGCGGTTCGGCCGCATCCAGGTCCACGGCGAAGAGGGAGCCGTCCTCGAACTGCGCCTTCTTGACGGTCCCCGTGCCGCCGATGGCCGCGCCGGCGCGGACGATCGCGTTTGCGTCTCCGCTCGCGAACGAGCCGTCGAACAGGACGGTTCCCTCCTTGACGTTGAACTGCCCGGTCGTATTGCAGCCCGCTGCGAGGCGGAGCGTTCCGGCACCGGTTTTTCGCACGATTCCGTCGCCGGAAGGCGCGGCGCCCGCGACGAGCGTTTCGCCTTCCGCGACCTCGAACGTCCCGCCGTTCGTCCGGGCCGTGTCCGTGGAGACGGTGCCGGTGTTTTCGACGACGAGCGCGACCGAGGCGGGGATCGTGAACGAGCTCTCCGCAGAGAACACGCCGTTGCTGCGGAAATGGATCGCAGACGCGCCGCCGACCGCGGCGGCGGACGCGAACGCCGCCTTGACCGCGAAGTTCTCGATCCGCCACGTTCCCGTGAACGCCGCGTTGTCGCCGGAGAAGCGGAAAATGCCGGGATAGGAGGCGTTCGGCGCGTAGTCGGACGAGGTCGAGGACTCGTAGGCCATGCGCACGGGACCCGTGCCGGAGACGGCCGCCGATATGCCGAGCGTGCGGCTCATCTCCCGCTTGCCGTTCTCATGGTACACCTGCAGCAGCAGCTCCACGGGCGCGGAAGCGGTGCCGGAGACGGTCGCGGCGCCCGCGACGTCGCTGCCCTGCGCGCGCGTGGAGTTCATGATCGCGCCGCTTTCGAGGCGCAGGTCCGGGACCGTCACGGTCGCGCCCTGCGCGGAGAATTTGCCGCCGGTGAGGATCGTGAGCGGAGAATCGGGGAACGCGCCCGCCGCGCCGTCCGGCGCGCGGAGCTGCAAGCCCGATTTGACGAAGTAGAGCGCGTCCGCGTGCGGGGTCTGTCCGTCGCTCCAGCGCGCGGCGGAGGCGAACGACGAGCCGCTGGAGGCGGTGTCCGACGCCGTCAGGAAGACCATCGACTTGGGGAGCGTATAGACGAGGGAGTTCGTGCCGTCGCCGGAAACGACGGAGAACGTCCCGCCCTCGATGGAGGAAAGCGAAGGCGCCGAGGCCGTGAACGCGGAGGCGTCGATGGCGCCGGCCGCCTTGAGAACCGTGAAGGAAGCGGAGGAGGAGAGCGACTCGGCGTCGGAGTCCGTGAATTCGACGGCGACGGACGAGCCGGACGGCAACGAGAGCGAGCCGGTCACGACGAGCGGATCCGCGGCGAGCGGCTTGCGGATTGCGGTCGCGCCGGATGCAAAGCCGTCCAGCGAGAGCGAAGCGAACGTGGCGCCGCCCGCGAGCGAGACCGCCGCGCCGCCGGTGACGGAGACCGCTCCGGCGCTCGCGCCGTCGGCCACCGCGAAGTCGTTCGTCTGCGCGACCGCGAGCGGGATCGAGGAATTGGAGTAGCCGCTGCCGAGCGCCAGGACGCCCGTGCCGTCGGTGGCGATGCCGTCGATGCCGGAGATCGCGACGTCGCCGAGTTCGACAGCGCGGTAGGTGGTTCCGTTGGCGCCGCTGTTTTTCACGACGAGCGTGCCCGTCCCGGAAATCGTCGAGCCGCCGCCGATGGCAAGGCCGGTGTCGGAGCCGCTCGCGGTATAGACGCCGATCGTCGAACCGGCGACGGTGATCGCGGCGCCCTCGATCGCCACGGTGCCGGAGGACGCGCCGAAAAGACGCGCGGTGTCGTTGTCGAGCGCAAGCGAGGGCGAAGCGCCGAGCGACGAGGAGGAAGCGACCACTAGGCAGACGCCGTTGCCGGCGCCTTCGACCTCGATCGATCCGTTGTAGCCGGAGTTGTCGCCGCGGAGGAAGCAGTAGAACTGCGCGCCCGATGAGTCGCTCTCGCCGGACGTGTGCTGGATCTTGAGGCACGTCCCGGAAGCGCCGGAAATGGCGGAATCGACGTAGGTCCGCCGGACACCGCCGTTGCCGGACCCCTGGAAAATCGATGGCGCGGACGGCGTTCCGAAAACCGTCATCGAGCCTTTCAGCGTTTTGGTGCTGTTGCCGTCGCCCTGCGAGATGAAGGCGTTGTAGATGCGCAGGTCGGAAACGGTTGTCGTGGAACCCTTGCCCTTGAGGATGAAATTCGCGCCGTTGTCGAGCGAGAGCGATCTGCCGCCGAATGTGGCGGAGCCATTTTCCGTGGCCGGGTTGCGGATGACGCGCCCCTCGACATTGACGAGGTAATCCTTGGTGTCGCCGGGGATGGCGTTGTCGCTCCATCTTGCGCCATCGACGAAGGAACTCTTGCCGGCACCCTCGTCCGAGGTGAGCCAAACGTAGCCCGAAGTGTCGGCGATTGAGGTCGTGTAGGCTGCGGCCGCCGCGCCGTGCAACGCCGCCATGATTGCGATGCAGAAATTGCGAACTGGATTGTTCATGGTATTCGGTTTCCTTTCGTCCCCCATTATAGACGCTTTGGACGCGGAGACCTCCAGAATCCGGCAAAGTTTTTTCTTGCGCCCGGAGATGCAGATGGCTATCGGAAATTCCGTCCGCGCCACGCCCCCATGGACATCCCGAAGCGGGAGCGGAATACGGCATCGAGCGCGCTGTAGCAGCCGAAACCGCAGAAGTCGTGGACGATGGTGACTGGCGTGTCGGTCTGCGCAAGGAGCGCGCAGGCGCTTTCCAGCCTGACGGAGAGGATTTCCTCGTTTGCCGTGTGCCCCATCGCCTCGCGGAAACGCAGGTCGAAGGTGCGGCGCGGGACGGTTCGCCCCATATCCTTCTCCAGACGGTCGATGACACCGGTGATCGTGATGCCGTTGCAGGCCTCGGCACGGATGATTTCCACCGCCCGGAGTATCCACGGCTCGTGCCGCCCGCGACCTGATGTCGATTTGCGGCGCGTGACCAGCAGCGGGCCGATGGGAAGAATCAACTGGGACGGATGGGACGGATGGGACAGGTGGGACGAATGGGACAAACCGCTTGAGAAACAGGTCCCAGTAGTCCCAACCGTCCCAGTAGTCCCCGCCGTCACAGTGATCTCCACAAGCGCCCGAGCGGCGACAAAACCTATCCGCTCGAAATCGAGCTGGATCGAAGTCAAGGGAATTGGGGCATTTTCGCAGATTTTGGATATGTTGTCCGTGGAACAGATCGAAATATCCTTCGGAATGTGGCGGTGCGCGGCGATTGCCGCGCGTTCTACGGTCTCGGCAGTGGCGTCGCTGGCGGTGAAAATCGCGGTATGGCCTGGCAAATCGGCGACCCAGTCTGACAACCGCTCGAAACGGCTCTCCTCCGACTCCGGCCAGTTCGTCGGAAAAACTTCACATTCCGCCCCCTCCTTCCTGCAGCACCGCATGAAGGCGTCGACTCGCATTCGCGACCACGGGTGCGGGACGATAAACCCGACGGCGGCGAACGCGGCGGGCTTCCACTGCGAAAGTTCGCGGAACGCGGCGTCGGCCACCGCCGCGTCGTCGATCACGACATCGGGGGCCTTGCCCGCGATTGCCTCCGCCGGGTATTCGATATAGGAGGCGGGGATGGCACCGAGGACGTCTGGCATGTAATCGACCGTGCGACCGGATCCCTCGACGATCACGCCGCCCGGACGGTAGTCGGCGATAAACGACCGGACATCCCTTTGGCGCAGTTCGTCGCGTGTGACAGTGGCGACCTCCATTCCGCTCAATCCGGCGTAGCGCCGGATGCCGGCCAGCTTCAGACACTGGCTCGGGTTGTTCGGCACCATGTCGATGTAGAGAATGCGCACTATTGCGCCCCTACGCCTTCCCGACGAGCGGGTCGTCGATGCCACGCTTCGCCGGGTCGTAGTTGACGCCGACGAGGAAGACGGGCGGCTTGGCGTCGAGCCACGGGCCGGCGTAGTCCTTGGTGCGCGCCTGATCGAGCGC
>JAFUXX010000131.1 GCA_017476965.1 Kiritimatiellia bacterium
ACCGCTTCCGCCACGGCGCGCGCCTTGGCGACGAGGCGGGAGAACTGCTCGGGCAGGAGCTGCTGCGGGCCGTCGGAAAGCGCCTTCTTCGGGCAGTTGTGGACCTCGATTTCGAGGCCGTCCGCGCCGACCGCCACCGCGGCGAGCGCGAGCGGCTCGACCCATTGCACCGCGCCGGAGGCGTGCGACGGGTCGACGAACACGGGCAGGTGCGTGCGGGCCTTGAGAACCGGCACGGCGGAGAGGTCGAGCGTGTTGCGCGTGGCCGTTTCGAACGTGCGGATGCCGCGTTCGCAGAGCACCACGTTGGGGTTGCCCTCCGAGAGGATGTACTCCGCGCTCATCAGCAGCTCCTGGATCGAGTTGGAGAAGCCGCGCTTGAGCAGGACCGGCAGGCGCGAGCGGCCCACTTCCTTGAGCAGCTCGAAATTCTGCATGTTGCGGGCGCCGACCTGCACCATGTCCGCGTACTCCTCGAAGAGCTCCATCTGCGCGGGGTTCGTGATTTCGGAAACCACGGGCAGCCCCGTCGCGTCGCGCGCTTCCTTGAGGTAGTGCAGGCCTTCGGCCTTGAGCCCCTGGAACGCGTACGGGGACGTGCGGGGCTTGAACGCGCCGCCGCGCAGCAGCGTGGCGCCAGCGGCCTTCACCGATTCGGCGACCGCGACGATCTGCTCGCGCGATTCGACCGCGCACGGTCCGCCGCACACGACCACGGCCCGGCCGCCGATTTTGGTGCCAGCGACGTCCACCACGGTGTCTTCCGGGTGGAACTTGCGGTTCGCGCGCTTGTACGGTTCCTGGACCTTCACGACGCGCTCGACCTCTTCGAGGTTTTCGACGTCGTGTTCCGGCACGCGGGACGTGTCGCCGACGAGGCCGACTACGGTCTGCTGGCTGCCGTGGATGGGGTTCGTCTGGATCTTGTATTTGGATTCCAGCGTTTCGCAAAGCGCGTCGATCTTGTCCTGCGCAATGCCTTGTTTGAGCACGAGTATCATGGTTCGTTCGCCCGTCGCCGGGACTTGTTTTTTCGTTTTCCGGAATGGACGGAAAATGACGTGGAAAGGGAAGTGGGGAAAAGGGAAGGGGAGAAGGGGAAAGGAGCGGGAAGCCCGGCGCGTCGGCTCCGTTCCTCTTCCTTTTGCGGCGAACGGCGCCAGGTAGTTTCAACCCGGGCGCCGTTCCGCATCGTGGATTCCCTTGCCGGAATCAGCGGTTGGAAGCGACGGCGCCCGGGCCGGTAAAGAAGCAAAACCACTTCTTTCCGGCGGCGTATCCGTAAAACCTGGCGGCGTCGCGTTGCATGACGGGGCGAATGATGCCACTCCGCGCCCCGGGAATCAAGAAAAATGTTTTTTCACGCGCGTTTGCGGCGCATGGGGCGTCATTCCGCCGCCCCGGGTTCTTCGGCGAACGGTCCGGTTTTGAGCGATCCGTCCGGCGCGCGGGACAGGATTTCGACCTTGCGCTCGATCGCCGCGAGCTTTTCGTTGCAGAAGGCGACGAGTTTGCGGCCTTCCTCGAACGAGGCGACGGTCTTGTCGAGGTCTTCGCCGCCCGATTCCATTTTCGCGACTATGGCTTCGAGCCTGGAGACGGCTTCTTCGAAAGTTGCGGGGTTTTTCATGGTTTGCTCCGTTTTGCGTTGTCGCCGGCGGGCGGTTCCGGCGGTAAGAGCCCTGCCGCTTTCATCGCGGCGGCGCGCACCGCGGGATCGGCTCCGGCGGCGGGTGCGGGAGGTTCGTAGGGGCGCACGCGCCTGTCGCCGCCGCTGACGAAGTCCAGCGCGCCGCCGCGCC
>JAFUXX010000132.1 GCA_017476965.1 Kiritimatiellia bacterium
CGGACGCCTCCGCCGTCCTCCGCGCGCCGGGCCAGACGCGTTGCGAAGCGTGGATCGAGACGTTCCGCCTGGAGCGGCGCGCGGACGGGTGGTTCTTCGTGCTGGACGCGACGGTCCGCACTACCGGCCCCGACGGGGCGTCCGCTTCCCGCCGCGTGTTTTCCCCGGTCCTCGTCGCCTCGCCGGGCGCCCCCGAACCCCCGCCGGAGCGCGTCGTCGCCGCCGTCGCCGAATCCCTCTCCGCGCTTTCCCCCGTCCCCGGCTTCCCGCCTCCCGCACCCTGATCCCCGCCGCCCCCGGCCGGAACCGGCCCAGAGCGTCCTTCGGATTTTTCCGGACCCGTGGTGGCTTGACTTCATTACGAAAAGTGGTAAGTTTCAACCCGTTTCCGCAATGGAGGAATGCCCATGACCGCCGACAGGTCCGCCCAGCTCCAGAAACTCCTTGACCGCGAAGGCAACGGGCTCGTCAAGATCGTGACGGGCGTCCGCCGCTGCGGCAAGAGCTTCCTTCTTTTCCGCCTCTTCCGGAACGAGCTCAGGAAGCGCGGCGTCAAGGATTCGCACGTGGTCGAGATAGCCCTGGACGACCGCCGCAACGCGGCGCTGCGCGACCCGGACGCACTGTTCGCGCTGATCTCGTCGCGCGTCCGAGGGCGGGGCCGGTTCTACGTTCTTCTCGACGAAGTGCAGATGGTGCGGGAATTCGAGGACGTGCTCTCGACGCTCCTGCACCTCGGCAACGCGGAGGTGTACGTGACAGGCAGCAATTCCCGGTTTCTCTCCACGGACGTCGTCACCGAATTCCGCGGCCGGGGCGACGAAATCCGGATACATCCATTGCGTTTCTCGGAATTCCTTTCCGCTTCCGGCGGGACCCCGGAGGCCGCATGGAAGGAATTCGCGACTTACGGGGGGATGCCGCACCTGCTCTCCCTCAAGTCCGACGGCGACAAGGCCGACTACCTGTCCCGGCTCGTGGAAGAGGTCTATCTTTCGGACATCGCGGACCGCCACGGCGTCCGAAACCGCGTCGAACTGGACGAGCTGGCGGACATCCTCGCCTCCGGCGTCGGCTCCTACACGAGCGCGCTCCGGCTCGCGAAGACTTTCAGAAGCGCGAAAGGCAAGACGATTTCCGAAAAGACCGTGGCCGGCTATATCCGGCACATGGAAGAGGCGTTCCTCGTCGCGAAGGCGGCGCGCTGGGACGTGCGGGGAAAGAAATACATGGGTTCTCCGGCGAAGTGGTACTACGAGGACGTCGGATTGAGGAACGCCCGCCTGAACTTCCGGCAGCAGGAGGAAACGCACATCATGGAAAACGTCGTGTTCAACGACCTCGTGGCGAGGGGATGCCGCGTCGACGTCGGCGTCGTCGAGGTCGTCGAGCAGGGCGAAGCCGGCGGGCAGGAACACAAGCGGCTGGAGGTGGATTTCGTCGTCAACCGCGGAATGCGGCGGTGGTACGTCCAGTCCGCGTTCGCGATCCCGGACGCCGCGAAGCGGATGCAGGAGACGCGGCCGTTCAAGAAGATCCCAGACGCGTTTTCCCGCATTGTCGTCGTGAAGGCCGACGTCAAGCCATGGATCGACGAGGACGGTGTCCTGACGGTCGGCCTGTTCGATTTCCTTCTGGACGACACGATCCTGGAGCGGGGCGTCTGACGCCCGGACCGGCCATGTTCCGCGCGCGCGGGGGCTTGCGCGCGGGACGGGTTTTGCCTATCATTCCGGCTCGCCGCCGCGGACGGCCGAGATGTCCGATCCGGCAGAGGCGGGCCGAAAAGAAATGAAAAAGGTACTGATTCCCACCAAGCTCGACGCCCTGGCTTCCAAGATCCTTTCCGACCGCGGTTATTCGGTCGTCCAGGAGCCGAAGACCCCGATTCTGGACCTGGCCAAGGCGAACCCGGACGCCCACGCGGTGATCGTCCGCTCCGAAAAGGTCACTGCCGAAGTCATCGACGCCCTGCCCGCGCTCAAGGCCGTGGTCCGCGCCGGCGCCGGTTTCGACAACATCGACTGCAAGTACGCCCGCTCCAAGGGCATCGACGTGATGAACACCCCCGGCGCCAACTCCAACGCCGTCGCGGAGGAAGTCGTCGCGCTGATCCTCGCCGACATCCGCCACGTCGTCCGCGCGGACGAAACCACGCGCCGCGGCGAATGGGAGAAGGCCAAGCTCATGGGCCGCGAACTCGCCGGCAAGACCGTCGGCATCGTCGGCCTCGGCCACATCGGCCGCCTCGTCGCAAAGCGCATTTCCGGCTTCGAGTGCCGCGTGCTCGGCTACGATCCGCTCGTCCCGGCCGAAAAGGCCAAGGAGTTCGGCATCGAGCCGGCCGACGTGGAGACGATTTTCCGCGAATCCGACTTCATCACGCTCCACATCCCGCAGAACGCCGAGACCAAGGGCTTCGTCGGCAAGAAGCTCCTCGCGCTCATGAAGAACGACGCGACGCTCGTCAATTGCGCCCGCGCCGGAATCGTGGACGAGGACGCGATCCGCGAGGCGAAGGGCCTCAAGGCGATCCGCTTCCTCAACGACGTCTATCCCAAGGACGCCGAGGGCCCCAAGTCCGTCGCCGACATCGCGGACCTCATGATGCCCCACCTCGGCGCATCGACCGTGGAAGCCAACCGCAACGCCGCCATCCGCGCCGCGGAGGAGCTCGCCGATCTCGACGAAAAGGGCGTGTCCCCGTTCGTCGTCAACCGCGACATGCCCGCCGGGCTCGACGCTTCGTACTGCGACCTGGCGTTCACGCTCGCGCGCCTCTGCCGCGCGATCCTCGGCGCCGAGAAGCCGGCCCGCCGCATCGAAGTGAGCTGCTACGGCCGCCTCCAGCCCTACTCCCGCTGGCTCTCGCTTTCGTTCCTCAACGGCTTGTGGTCGGACATCGACCGCGCTTCCGACTTCAAGGCCGTGCTGGCCGATCTCGAAGGCCGCGGCGTGAAGTTCGAAGTCCGCGAGGCCGACGCCTCGAAGAAGTACGAGAACTCCATGACCGTCGACGTGGCGACGGACGGCGCGGCGGTGTCCGTCCGCGGCACCGTCGGCGAGGGCGTCAAGATGGTCGCCCGCATCGACGAGTTCAACCACCTCTACTGGACCCCCACGCCCAACGCCGTGTTCTTCGAGTACGACGACCGCCCCGGCGTGATCGCCGCCATCGGCGACGCGCTCCACAAGGCCGACGTCAACATCGAGGACATGCGCAACCCGCACAATCCGGAAACCGGCCACTCGATGGCGCTGCTTTCCACCAACAAGCCGGTCGATCCGGATCTTGTCGCCTCGGTCGCCGCGTCGATCAAGGCGATCAAGTCCGGCGTCCTCGCCCTCTAGCGGGAGTCCGGTCGTGGAGACGGCGGCTCTCGCGCTGGCTGCGCTGGCCGCGGCGGCTGCCGCCGCTTTCGCCGCGCTTTTCTTCCGGGCCCGCGCCGATCTCGGCGCGGCCCGGAAGGATCTTTCCGCGGCGCGCGGGGATTCGGCCGCCGCGCGCGAAGCCCTGACCGCGGCCCGCGAG
>JAFUXX010000014.1 GCA_017476965.1 Kiritimatiellia bacterium
CGCCGCGGCGGCGACGGCCGCCGCGGCCAAAAGCGGAAAACAAAATGCCGGAAGGACCGAAATCCTGCGAATCTCTTCTTTCAACGGTCTTGCGGATTCTACTTGAGCGTCAGGAGCGTGACCGGCGGGGCCGCTTCCGTGACTTCCGAAACGGACGCCGAGGAAACGGCTTCTCCTCCGTCGACGGCGGCGTACGCGGTCACGGAGAAGCTGCACTTGCTGGAGGGCAGGAGCCCGGTCGCGACCCAGCGCGGCTCCGCCGTTTCGGCTCCGGTGGCGATTTCGATCGAGGAGACCGTTCCGGAGACGATGACCAGGTCGTCCATGAAGAACCTGTTGTTCGACGCCTTTCCGGCCGTGATTTGGACGACCGAGGACGCAGTGCCGCCGGAGCATTCCACGACATGCGGCTCCATCTTGTCGCCGATCGCGACGGCGGTTTCGTTCGTGACGCCGTCCACGACGACCCAGATCGAGTCGGCGTCGCCGCTCCAGCGCCTCGCGTCGAAAGACACCACGAAGTTTCCGCCGTTTTGGGAAAGATCGAGCGCCGGCGACGTGATGGAGCCGGCCTTGCCGCCGGTGCCGAACTTGGCGGCGGTCGAGGCTTCGCCGCCGAAAGAGTCCTTGGAAGCCGTGCCTTTGTACGCGTTTTCAAGCGTCCAGCCGGGGACTTCGGTCACGTTGTCCTCGTTGCCGGCCGAAACCGCCCCGCTGGAAAGCGAGGCGAAGCCGTCGAACGACTCTTCGATCGCCACGGCGCCGCGCACGACGCGGCAGGAGGCGTCGACGCGGTACCCGTCCGCGCCGGGAACGGGGTCCCATTCCAGAACGGTCGAGTTGAACGACGTGTCGGTGCAACGCAGGTTGGAGATCGCCGCAAGCGAGGCGGCGACCGAAACCGTGGCCGTCGCGGATTCCCCGGCGGGGTCTTCCACGACAAGCTCGAAAGAGGTCGTGCCGACGGCGGACGGCGTGAACACCAGTTCGACGGCGCCGGTTTCTTCGTCCGTCTCGAGCGTCGCCAGGCCGGCGGGCGAAAGAACGGTCGAGAGTTCGTCGCCGTCGGGATCGGACATCGAGACCGGAATGCGGACCGGGGCGCCCACGACGGCCGCGACCGCGCTTTCGGCGAACGCGACGGTCGGCGGATGGTTGCCTTCGGTTTCGGCAAGGGCGACCGACTCTTCAGAAACGACGCTTCCAGCGACGGCCTTCACCACGGCCTTGTAGAACGCGGCCTGCGGGAGATCGTCGAACGAAAATTCCGGTTCTGACGTCCGCTCCGGTCCGAACGAATCGAGGCTGGGGACGAAAACGAACTCGTCGAACGAAACGGCGTTGTCCTTGCTGACGGAAACCTGCACCGAGCACTCGCCGAAAACGCCGCACGTCGCTTCGACTTCGTGGACGACGCCCTTGTCCGAACCGCCTCCGGTACTTCCGGAGGCGTACGTGCCGGACGAATCGGACGAAACGACGGAAACGGCGAAGTCGCAGATTTTGGTGTTGGTCTGGGCGTACTTGAACGACATGGACGCGATGCCGTGCTTGAACGGGCCGATTTCGAGAACGGCGCCGTTTTTGATCGAAATGGAGCGCGTGTCCTTGATGTTGACGTCGCCGCGCCCGCCGTCCGTGCTCCACGCGACGCTTTGGTACGGCGCCGCGGCGGTGCCTTCGTGCTTCGCGTACGAGGAGCTTCCTCCGAGCGAATCGTCGAACGAAACTTCCACGGGAACGGGGACGAGCGAAACTTCGTACGCGGCGGCGCCGGGAACCGGGTCCCAGGAAAGCGCGATGGACGTGCCGGAAGCGGCGGCGGCGAGACCGGTCGGCGCGGCGAGCCCCACGTCCACCGTGAACGTCGCGGTCGTGGCGAGGGAGGCGTCCTCCTGATCGGCCGCCGTGAAGACGAACTCGAACGATCCGGCCGCGGCCGGCGTGAACGAAAACGCTCCGGTCGAGCGGTCGAACGTGAACGATGCGGCGTCGACGGAAGCGGGCGGGGCCACGGAAAACGCGGCGTCGGCGTTCGCGGAAACGACCACCGAAACAGGCGTTCCGATCGACGTTTCGGCGGATTCCGCGGACAAGGCGATTTGCGGCGCGACGGCGGAATCGGACGCCGTCACGGTGAACGACGCGACGGCCGAATCGCCCCACGGATCGGTCGCCGTGATGGAAACGGCGGTGCTTCCGGCCGCTTGCGGCGTGAACGACCACACGCCGTCCGCGATGGAACCGACGTTCGCGGAGTACGAAAGCCCGTCGGGATCGTCGGCGTCCGCGAAGACGGCCGAGAGGTCGATCGTCGTTTCTTTTCCGGTTTTGACGGCCATGGCGCCGGGATCGTCGGCGGTCGGGGCGTCGTTGACCGTCACCGAGACGGACTTCACGTAAATCGCCTTTTGGGAAGAGTTGGCGAAGTAAAACACGAGCGCGCCGGACTGGTCGTCGCCGGGTTCGGTTTCGAACGGATAATCGGTCGCGGTCTGGGTCAAGGAAACCGTTTCGCCGATGCGCACTTCGCCTATCGACGCCGTCAACGTGGCTTTGATGGACGAGGCGCCTGAAGCGTTGATCGTGGCGGAGCGGACTTTTCCGAGTTCTTCCACGATCGGCGAAACCGTCACCTTCACGTATGTGGGCGGTTCCGCGGCCTTGCCGAGTTGCGCCCCTTTCGAGTTGTCGAAGCCGGAGTATGCGGAATCGTACTCGAAATGCACCGTCAATCCGTCGCCGGAAACGGATCCGCCGGACGCTACTTTTGCGGAGACGGGCACCGAAAACGTGGCGGCTGCGGCGGCGAGCGGAAGCGCCGTTGCCGCCAAGGCGGCGGCCTGGAACAGTTTCTTGAGTTTCATTGGCGGGCTGATGGGAGGCGGGGAATTAGTGGAAGATGAGAGCCATCGTGCGGCCGGGGACTTCGAGGGTCGCGGAGGCCGCGGTTTCGGCGGAGCCGGCGACGGCGGCGACCGAGAACTCGCAGACGCTTCCGGGGACGAGGCCGGTCGCCGCGTACGAGGCGTTTTGCGTTTCAGCGCCGTCGGCGACCGTGTATTCGGTCGCGGTGCCGTTCACGACGCGGAAGTTGTCGAGGAAGAACCTGTTGTTCTTGGCCTGCTTCGCGGAAACCGCCACTTTCGCCGCCGCGGTTCCGGTGCCGACCGGGAATGAGACGACGTGGCGCACCATTGCGTCGCCGATTTCCACCTCCTGCGAAACTTCGCCGACGGAGACGACGACCGTCGTCGCGTCGTTGTGCCAGCGCCGGGCTTCGAACATCACGGCCACGGCGCCGCCGTTGCCGGAGAGATCCAGCTCCGGGGTCGTAACCGAGCCGGCCACCGATCCGGTGCCGAGTTTCGCGGCTTTGTCGCCTTCGCCGGGTTCGTTGTCGTTCGTGCCGTTGTCGCCGCGGTAGGCGCGGGTCATGGTCCATCCGCTCTGCGCCGTGAAAGAGTCGGGGTCGTCGTCGGCGACCGCGCTCTTTGAGAGCGAGGCGAAGCCGTCGAACGTTTCAACGATGGCGCCGCCGCCCTTGACGGAAAGTCCCTTGGCGTTCACGACGTACTTTTCGGCGCCGGGAACCGCAGTCCACGAAAGCGTCGCGGAGGTGGGCGAAACCCCGGAGAATTGCAGGCCGGAGGGCGCGGCGAGCGACGCCTCGACGGTCCACTCCGCGACGGCGGTGTCCGTTCCGTCGCTCAACGTGAACGTGAACGCTTTAGAACCGGGCGCGGACGGGGTCCACGCAAACGTCCACTCGCCGGCCGTGCCGGTTTCGGACAGCGTGCCGGCGTCCGAGGGGGACACGGAGAGCGCCAGCGCGTCGCCGTCGGGATCGAGGCCGGTCAGCGTCACGCTCGCCGTTTCGCCGACGGACACCGCAGCGGACGCCGCGGAAAGCGCGAGCTCCGGCGGGCGGTTGCCCTCGGTGAGGACGGTGGCCGATTTCGCTTCGTCGGACGCCAGACCGCCGGCTTTCGCGGTGACGACGGCGAAGTGGGCGGTCCCGGCTTCGAGGTTGTCGAACGTCTTGGAAGTCCCGGAAACCGTGGCCCGAGCCACCGCCGCCCACGATCCGACGACGATGTCGTCCACCGCGAGGTTCTGCGACGTCCCCACGATCTTGAACGAAACCGGCCCGGACAGGTCGAGATCGTCTGCCGAAAGCGTGGTCGCCGTCGTGGAGGGTTTTGCGTCCGTGCCGCCGTTGGCGCTGCCGAAAAGCATCGTTTCCGAGCCGTCGGCCGCGACTTCGTACACGTAGAAATTGCCGGCCGAGTTGCCGGCCTGCATGTACGAGAACGAGAACGACGTCGCGCCGCGTTCGAACGGGCCGAACAGGAAAGGATAGGCGTTTCCGTTGCGGATCGTGAGGGATTTGCCGTTCACCTGGTTGTCGCCCGAGCAGCAGCGGGCGCCGTTCGCCGTGGACTTCCACGCGACGGAATCGAGCCCGGCCGAGGCGGAGCCGGAGAGGGTCTGGAAAGTTGTGGACGACACCAAGTCGAGATCTTCGAAATCGAGAGAGAATTCGGCCGTGGCGTAGAGGGTCACATCGTATTCGTCCGCTCCGTCGACTCCGTCCCACGACACGCCGACCGATGTCCCGGTCGCAGTTGCCGCGACCGACGTCGGCGCATCGGGAGGATCGCCGGAATCGTCCCCGCCGGGATCGTCCCCGCCGGGCTCCCCCTGCGCGACGATCACGACGTCGTCGATTCCGAGCCCCTGGGAACTGGTTGCCGTGGTTCCCGACGGTACGGAATAACTCCAGCAAAGGTAAAACGACCCGCCGGAAGCGGTCTCGGCGTCAAGCTCGATCGGACCGACCGAAACGGAACCAGCGGGGTTGACCGCGGCGGCGGAACCGGTGGCGAACGACGTGACGGCGCCGTCGACGGCCGTCCAGTTGGAACCGTCGGCCGAGCTGTACAGCTGGAACCGGAATTGGCGGGTGTTGTTGCGGTACAGCTTGACGTTGTACGAAACGGTGAAAGACGTGATCGTTCCGCTGGAAGAGTTGTCGAGTTTCAGAAAAAGGTTGCCGGTTTTCGTACCGGAACCTGAGGCGAGGAACCCGATGCCGCGGTTCGACGTGTCAGAAGCGTCGCCGAAATTGTAGATTCCGTGTGAAGTTGAAGTGCCCGTGCTGGCCTGTGTCGTCGCAGTGCCGGCGTCGGCGTACGAGCCGATGGTCCGAACGTCCGACGGATTC
This sequence comes from Kiritimatiellia bacterium, assembly GCA_017476965.1. Classification (GTDB taxonomy): domain Bacteria; phylum Verrucomicrobiota; class Kiritimatiellia; order RFP12; family UBA3636; genus UBA3636. The sequence goes on from JAFUXX010000014.1 coordinate 5,228, forward strand.
GCAACGCGCCAATCGTCGGGAAGCGTGGCCTTGTCCGTCGTGCCGATGGAATCGAAGTCCTGGCTGTACGAACCGCCTGGGGCTATCGAAACCGCATTTGAAACCGGGGAACCGAGGAGCGCCGCGAGCGCGGCGGACGAAAGAACGGAGCGGCGGAGTTGCATTTGAAGGCGGAGGATGCGGTTTTCGGGAAATTTCTCTGCGACCGGATGCCCAAAGGCCCGTTTTTGTCCGGGTCCCGGGGTTCCCCGTTTTCGGCGAAATCCGGGAAAGCCTCGGGCGGGACGGAATACTATCACAGCGCCCCGAGGATGGAAAGCGGAAAATCCGGACAAAAACGCTAAATGTGGCGGTGAAAAGCCGCGAATCGGCGCTATCTCAGCCCCGCAAGGGCGATCGCGCGGCTGGCGGCCGGGACGTCGGGCAGGTGGTACCGCAGGAAGAGGCCGAGGAAGCGCAGCAGCGCGGCGGTGCCGGGGGGAGGCTGCACCGCCCACGAGGAACCGGGGCCGACGGACGGCGACCGCGCCATCTCCGCGTAGAGCGCGGGCACGGACCGCGGCAGCCGCACGACGGGCGCG
>JAFUXX010000133.1 GCA_017476965.1 Kiritimatiellia bacterium
AGCGCGGCGGATACCGCTCCTTCGGCTTCGTCGAGGCCACGCGCGACCCGGAGTGGTCGCGCTCGCGCGGCGACGCCTTTCGCGACGCCGTGGCGGAGACCGGGCTGCCGTTCCTGCGTTTTTCGTCCAAGGACGGCACGTACCAGGCGTCCGTCGCGAGCCGCGAGGAATTCGTCGCGCTCGCCGGGTGGCTCGCCTCCCTGCCGAAGCCGGCCGCCGTTTTTGCGGCGACCGACGAGCGTGCGCGCGACGCGCTGCTCTCGTGCCGCGAGGCGGGGCTCGACGTGCCGCGATCGCTGGCGATCCTTGGGGTGAACAACGACGAGTTCACGTGCAGCCACATCTTCCCGAACCTCTCCAGCGTCGCGCTCGACCAGGCCGCTCTCGGGCATGCTGCCGCCGAAGAGCTCCACCGCCTCCTGCGCGGCGGACGCGGCGAGCGCCGCGACTTCGAAGTCCCGGTCTCCGGCGTGGCGGCGCGTGAATCCACCGCCCCGCCGTCGCCGGGCGGCAGGCTCGTCGGGGCGGCGTTCGAATGGATCGAGCTCAACGCCTGCGGCGGCGCGAACGCGGCCGAAGTCGCGCACGCCCTCGGCGTGAGCAAGTCCCTGCTCGACCTGCGCTTCCGCGAACTGGGCGCGGGGACCGTCCACGGCGCCATCGTCGCGCGCCGCCTCCGCGAAGTGCGGCGGCGCCTGCGCGAAACGGAGGACACGATCGAAGAAATCTGCGGCGCCGCCGGGTTCAACGACGCCTCCGGCCTGCGGCGGCTCTTCCGCGCCCGCTTCGGCCTCTCCATGCGCGCCTGGCGCGACGCCCCGCGTTGATTCCGGTCCTCTCCCTTCCGTGCCGCTCCCGAATGCCGCGGATCATCACGAAATCTGCAAAATGTCGATTTCGTGATGACGGCATGACGGACAAGAATCATCACGAAATCTGCAAAATGTCGATTTCGTGATGATTTTCTCCTTGACGCCGGAAACGGCGGAATTTGCACCGTGCTTGCTAAATCTCGACAAAAATCCGAGATTTAGCAAGCACGCTTTGCCGGACCGGATCGCAGGAAAGTCGCGATTGCCCTTGAAAATACTGGCCGTTGTTGCAATTGCGTACAGTCATTCGTGACGCTCGACGACCTGTTCTGAAGCCGGGATTCCGCGGTTCGCGGAACTGCGGTTTGTGGGGTGCGGCGGAAACGCATTTCCGATTTATGGGGGTTGTTTCGGAATCGCATTTCCGATTTATGGGGGTTATTCCGGAATTGCATTTCCGATTTATGGGGGTTGTTTCGGAAATGAACTTGCCTTTCCGTGGCCGAACCGCTAGAATTGCCTGCACGTTCCGACATTCGGGAGGCATCACGGATGAAGCGAGATTTTTCAAAGAAACTTGACGAATGGGCTGCGGCGGCGGACCGCAAGCCGCTCGTAATCCGCGGGATGCGCCAGACGGGCAAGACCTGGTGCGTCCGCGAGTTTGCGGCGCGTCGCTTCGAAGGACGCTTCTGCGAAGTCGATTTCGAGTTTTCCGCCGAGTGGCGCTCCGTTTTCGACAGGGATTTGGATCCGGTCCGCATTTGCAGGGATTTGGAGGCTCTTTCCGGCGTCGACATGGTGCCCGGCGAAACCCTCCTGTTCTTCGACGAAATCCAGCTCTGTCCGCGTGCGCTCGAATCGCTGCGCTATTTCAAGGAAAAGATGCCGCTGCTTCATGTCGTAGCCGCGGGATCGCTCCTCGACTTCGCGCTCGAAGAACACCCGTTTCCTGTGGGCAGGGTGGATTTTGCGGACCTCGCCCCGCTTTCGTTCGCGGAATTTCTCGATGCCACGGGGCAGGGGAGGCTTTCGGAAATCGTGCGTGGGGGGCCGGCCGCGCTGTCGGAGGCTCTTCATTCGAGGCTGCTCGAATGCGTGAAGGAATACTGCCTCGTCGGCGGGCTGCCGGAATGCGTGAAGAAATGGGCTGAGACGGGCAGCTACAGGACGGTGCGGAGCGTGCAGGATTCGCTTGTCGTGGCGTTCGAGCAGGATTTCGGAAAATATCCGGAGAAAATGGACTCCGCGACGCTCGGCGACGTCTGGCGTGGAGCAAATGCCGGCGTTTCGCACCAGATTTCGTGGGCCGGACTTTCGCGCGACCATGCCGGCGCCACTAACAAGCGCGCCTTTTCGCTGCTGGCGAAGGCTCGGCTTCTGCACGAATCGCGGGCGGTGTCCGCCGCGGCGTTTCCGTTCGACGCCAGCGCGACGCCGCGCATCAAGCCGTTCGCCGGCGACGTCGGGCTCTTCCAGGCCCGCGCGGGAATGCCGGCGGACGCGGCGATCCTGAACGGCGACATTCTCGGAGTCCACCGCGGCGCTCTTGCGGAGCAGTTCGTCGCGCAGGAACTCGTCGCCGCGCGCGGCCGCGATTCGCTGCACTGGTGGAAACGCGAGAGTCCCGGGAGCGTCGCGGAGGTCGATTTCGTGGTCGCCGGCAACGGCCGCGTCGTCCCGATCGAGGTCAAGTCCGGACCGGGCGGCAGGCTGCGCAGCCTGCACCAACTTCTGGCCGAGAATCCCGGCGCCGCCGACGGCGTGGTCCTTTCCTCGGCGCCGTTCGGCGATTTGCCGGAGCGGCGGCTGCGATTCGTTCCGATCTATTTCGCCGGTTCGCTGGAGAGGTGACCGGGCGGGGGACGCGCTAGTTGCCGCCCTTGCCGGCGCCGCGGACGACGAGGATCGTTTCGGTGCGCACGGACATGTTGCGGCGCGGGGTGCGGATGCGGTCGAGCAGCTCGCGGAGGACGGCGCGGTCGGCCTCCGGTCCGGCCCCGGAGTCGAGGATGTCTTCGATCGCGACTTCGAGCTTTTCGATCGACGCGCCGTCGCGCAGCGCGAGGACGTTGCGGCCGGGCGAAGTTTCCACGAGCGAGAGCCACGGAATGTCGCGCAGCAGGGAGTTGCCGGCCACGACGAGCAGCGCTTCGCCGGGCCCGACGCGGAGCTCGCCGACGCGCCCGGGCGTGGACTCCGCCGCCGCGGCTTCCACGGCGCGGACCACGGCGCGGGCGCGGTCGCCGTCTATCCCGGCGAGGCGGTCGAGGATGCGCACGGGGAGCGTCATCGTGACCTGGCGGCGCGGCTCGTCGAATTTCGCGGGCCTGCCGCCTTTCGAGGCGTTGCGATGCGCTGGCGTGTTCTGCATGGAAGTCTCTCCTGGCGTCCGGCCTTGAAGGGGCGCGGCGGCGGCATTCTAGCGGAAACCGCCGCCCCGGACAATCCCGGCGCGCGCGATTGTGCGCGGGGGAGTATTTTGGTAGGATTCGCGCCATGCAAGAAACCACAGGAACGCGCGAAGGCCCGGACGGGTTTTCCGCATTCGTCGGCGCCGCCGCGCGCGCCGTTTCCTCCCTCGTCCGCATTTCCGGGGAATTCGACGCCGCCGCGCGCGCCGTCGTTTCCGCCCTCGAAGCGGGCAACAAGGTTCTCTCGGCCGGCAACGGCGGAAGCGCCGCCGAGGCGATGCACCTGGCGGAGGAGCTCTCCGGCCGCTACCACGCCAACCGCCGGGCCCTGCCCGGGATGGCGCTTTGCGCGGACCCCACCGCGCTCACCTGCATCGGCAACGATTTCGGGTTCGACGCCGTCTTCTCCCGCCAGGTCGAGGCGTTCGCCAAGCCGGGCGACGTGCTCGCGCTTTTCACGACGAGCGGCGGCTCCGCGAACCTCCGGCGCGCCGCCGTGGCGGCCCATGCGGCCGGCGCCACG
>JAFUXX010000134.1 GCA_017476965.1 Kiritimatiellia bacterium
CTTCCGCGGACTGCGCACCTGCGGCAGCGCGTTCCGCAACCCGCCTCCGCCCGCCCCGCCGGCCGGCGCGCTGTCGGACGCCGCGGGCTGCAAGGGCCTCGCCGTCGGCGGCGCTTTCGTGAGCGACCGCCACGGCAACGTCGTGGCGACGGAACCGGGCGCCACGGCGTCGGACGTCGAAGCGCTGCTGGCGACCGTCCGGACGCGCGTGGAAAAGCATTCCGGCATCCTGCTGGAACCCGAAATCAGGGTGCTGCGATGAACGAGACTCCGTCGGAACCCGTCGCGGCCGGCTGCTGCGACATGCACCTGCACTCGGTCTTTTCCGACGGATCGGAAACGCCCGAGCGCATCGTGGAACTCGCGGTCGAGGCGGGGCTCGGAGCCGCGGTCCTGACGGACCACGACACGATGGCCGGGGTGCCGCGATTCCTCGCCGCCGCGCGGGCCGCGGGCCTGCGCGCCATGCCGGGACTCGAAATCTCCGCCGACGTGCCGGGACGCACCGTCCACATGCTCGCTTACGGATGCGACGCGCAGGAACCGCGGCTCGCCGCCGCGCTGGAGCGCGTCCGCTCGTCGCGCGAAGCGCGCAACGCGGAAATCGTCGCGAAACTCGTCCGCCTCGGCGCGCCGATCTCGATGGACGACGTCCGCGCGGAAGCCGGAAGCGGCGTCGTGGGCCGCCCGCACATCGCCGCGGCGCTGGTGCGCAAGGGTTTCGCGTCGGACAGGGGGGACGCCTTCGGCCGATTTCTCGCGCGCGGCGCCCCGGCCTACGCGGATCGGTACCGGCTCGCGCCCAAGGAGGCGATCGCCCTCGTGCGCGGAGCGGGCGGCGTGGCCGTGCTCGCGCATCCGGCTACTACCGGGTACGGCGGCGCGGAGCTGCGCGCCTTCGTCGCGGACCTCGCGGAGGCCGGTCTCGGCGGCATGGAGTGCCTCTACTCGGGGCACACTCCGCCGCAGGTCGAGGAATACGTCGCGATCGCCCGCGACCTCGGGCTCGCGGTCACCGGCGGCACGGACTTCCACGGCGCGAACAAGCCCAACATAAAAATCGGCATCGCGTACGGCAGGCTCCGCGTGCGCGAAGAGGCGTTCGACGGAATCCTTGCCCGGCTTCCGCGTTTCGAATAGGATCACGGCCATGAACGAAGACGGCGGATGGATCGAAATCGAAGACGCCCGCGAGCACAACCTGCGCGGGATTTCGGCCCGCGTGCCGCGGCGGTCCTTCACCGTCGTCACCGGAGTTTCGGGCTCCGGCAAATCGACGCTCGCCTTCGACATCCTCTTCGCCTCCGGCCAGCGCCGCTACCTCGACTGCGTGAGCGCCTACGCGCGGCAGTTCGTGCAGCCGCAGGCCAAGCCAGACGTGCGCTCGCTGCGCGGCCTGCCGCCAACGGTGGCGATCGAACAGCGCCTCACGCGCGGCGGATGGAAGTCCACCGTCGCGACCGCGACGGAAATCCACAACGACCTGCGCCTGCTCTTCCTCTCCCTCGGCGAGCAGCGCTGCCCGGACTGCGGAGTCGCCGTCGAAAAGCAGACGCCCGAGCAGATCGTCGCCCGCATCCTCGAACGCGAAGCGGGCAAACAGGTGTCGCTCCTGGCGCGGCTCGTCTCAGGCCGCAAGGGCACCTACCCGGCGCTCGCCGCGTGGGCCGCGCGCCACGGGCACACCATGCTGAGGGTCGACGGCGCCTGGGTGCCGACGTCCCCGTGGAAATCTCCCGACCGCTTCCGCGAACACGACATCGACCTCGAAGTCGGCCGCGCCGTCGCGCGCGAATCCGAAAAGCGGCGCATCCTCGCGCTCGTCCGCGAAGCGCTGCGGCTCGGCGGCGGCGTGGTGCGCGTGTCGCCGCGCAAGGGCGCGGAGTACGTCGCGTCGATTTCGCGCGCGTGCCCGACGTGCGGCAGGTCGTTCGAGGACCCCGACCCGCGCCTTTTCTCCTTCCACTCCGCGCGCGGGCGCTGCCCGGTCTGCGGCGGGCTCGGCGTGGGC
>JAFUXX010000135.1 GCA_017476965.1 Kiritimatiellia bacterium
ACGGGGCATCCCTTCGCGAGCGCGACGAGGTACGCGGCGACGCCGGCGACCCACGCGGCGGCGTTCGCAATGACCGCGGCCTTGGGGCGGGAGCGGCCCGCGCCGCCGACGAACCAGTCCACGACCTGCACCGCGGCCATCGGCGCGAAGACCGACGCGACGAGGTACAGGAAATCGAGGTACGAGTCCATGCCGACCGTCACGGCGATTGCGGTGCCGGCCGTGGCGACGGCCACGGCGAACGGCTTGGCCGGGATGCGGCGGAAAACGCTCTTGGCGCTCTCGCCGGCGGAGTAGGCGTCGAGAAACGTCGTGGTGACCGTGGAGAACACCACGACGAGCAGCCCCGCCGCGGTCGCGCCGCAGGCGAGCACCGCGCCGGCGAAGCCCTCGCCGGGGAAGCGCAGGCCGCACTCGAGGCCGATGCCGAACATCCAGCACGACACCGCGGTGTAGACCGCGGCGGCGACGGCGGGCGCGAGGCGGGGCGAACGGGCGTCGCGGGTGTAGTCCGAAATCAGCGGGAGCCACGAGAGCGGCATCGCAGCCGACAATTCGAACACCGTCCAGAAAGAGGGATCCGACTTTGCCGCGGCCTCCGCGGGCGGCGGCGCCGCGGTCGCGAGGCGTCCGCACAGGTACAGCGTGAGCAGGAACAGCAGGCCCATCGCGGCGGCGTTGACCTTCGAAACGCCGCCGAGTCCGACGAACACCCAGACTGCGACTAGCGCGCCGATCGCGCACGCGGCGGTGGTGAAGCCGAACGAGGACGAGAGCGCGGAAGCGGCGAGCGCGCCCTCCGCGACCATCACGGCGGTCCAGCCGAGCAGCTGCACGACGTTGAGACCGGCGAGCAGACCCGCGCCGAAACGCCCGAACGGGAGCTTGGCGCAGTCCATCGCCCCGGCGCGCAGCCGCGCGCCGATGCAGCCGACCGCGAAGATCAGCAGGCCGCCGGCAAGGTGCCCCGCGACCATGGCGAGGACCGCCGAACGGAACGCGTCGCCCGCGGCGTGGACCGCGATGTCGATGCCAGTCTGTATTTCGGCGATCGAGACCGCCGCTCCGAACCACACGAGTCCGCACGCGAGGGCGGACGTGCCTTTCTTTTCTTTTTTCATTGTTTCCGATTCCTTCGCCGGCATTGCCCGGATCAGGTTCGAAGGGTCGGAGCCGCCAGGCTCCCTCTCAGCCCGCGACGCGCGGACTCCCCTCGGAACGCGCCGGAGCATAGCCCAACGCCCCCGATAAAGCAACGCGGACAGCGCGGCGCGCGGAAATTGGCGGAGGGAGAGGGATTCGAACCCCCGGACCCTTGCGGATCAACGGTTTTCAAGACCGCCGCGATCGACCGCTCCGCCATCCCTCCAAAACGAAAAACGGCCGGCTTCGCCGACCGAACTTCTTCCGACGCGCATTGCCAGAATTATTGAATTCTGGTGGAGCTAGAGGGAGTCGGACCCTCGACCTTCTGAATGCCATTCAGACGCTCTACCAACTGAGCTATAGCCCCGTGCGGTCGTGTGGAAAACGCGGGCAATGGTACGCACAAGCGGGGCGCGTGTCAAGAGAAAAACGCAAAGTTCCGGGAAATTGCCCGCGGGCGCGGGAGGTGGTATCATCCACCGCAACGCGACGCCGGGGTTCCGCCCCGGCGGGCGCGATTCCGAAAACCCGCGGCCGGGGTCCCGCCCCGCGCACGCACAACCTAACGGAGCGTACAATGGCGTACCGCATCAACCTCAACGGCGTCTCTTTCCACGGAAAGGGCGCAATCGCCGAAATCCCCGGACTCGTGAAAGACCGCGGCGCGAAGAAAGTCTTCGTCGCGACCGACCCCGGCCTGCTCAAGATCGGCACCACGGCGAAAGTGACGGACCTTCTCGCGAAGGCGAAGATCAAGTTCGCGGTGTTCTCCGAAATCAAGCCGAACCCGACGATCGAAAACGTCAAGGCCGGAGTCAAGGCGTTCAAGGAGTCCGGAGCGGACTGCATCGTCGCCGTCGGCGGCGGCTCGGCGATGGACACCGCGAAGGCCATCGGCATCATCGCGGAGAACCCGAAGTTCAAGGACGTCCGTTCGCTCGAAGGCGTCGCCGCCACGAAGAAGCCCGCGGTTTTCACGATCGCCGTGCCCACCACGTCCGGCACCGCCGCGGAGGTGACGATCAACTACGTGATCACCGACCGCGCCAAGGACCGCAAGTTCGTGTGCGTCGACCCGCACGACATCCCGCAGGTCGCCGTCGTCGATTCGGACATGATGCTGTCGATGCCCGACAAGCTCGCCGCCTCCACGGGCATGGACGCCCTCACTCACGCGATCGAGGGCTACGTCACGAAGGCCGCGAACGACATGACGGACATGTTCCACCTCAAGGCGATCGAGCTCATCGCCGCGAACCTCCGCGACTCCGTCAACGGCAAGGGCGCCAAGAAGGAGAAGGCCCGCGAAAAGATGGCGCTCGCGCAGTACGTCGCCGGCATGGGCTTCTCCAACGTCGGCCTCGGCATCGCCCACTCGATGGCGCACCCGCTTTCGGCGTACTACGACACGCCGCACGGCGTGGCCTGCGCGATCCTGCTGCCGCCCGTGATGAAGTTCAACGCCCCCGCCACCGGCAAGCGCTACGCCGCGATCGCCGCCGCGATGGGCGTGAAGGGCGCGGACTCCATGTCCGTCGCCAAGGCCCGCAAGGCCGCGTGCGACGCCGTCGCCAAGCTCGGCAAGGACGTCGGCATCCCGCCGGACCTCAAGGGCATCGTGAAGAAGGAGGACATCCCCTTCCTCGCCCATTCCGCGTTCGTCGACGCCTGCCGCCCCGGCAACCCGCGCGACGTCACCGAAGAGGAGCTCGCCAAGCTCTACGAGAGCCTGATCTAACCCGAAACAAGGTCCGCGCGGCGGGGCCCGGCCCCGGCCGGTCCCCGCCGCCCTTTCCCGAACAAGCCATCACGCCATGCCAGACCTGAAGCAAGCATACAAGACCATCATGGACGACCACTTCACGCCCGCGATGGAAATTTCGTTCATCGACGGCGACTCGCGCCAGACCCTGCGCTACGAAAAGGTCGGCTGGGTCGTGGACGGCGTCCGCAAGGGGCTCCGGTACGGCGAAAATCCCGGCCAGGAGGCCGCCGTCTACAAGCTCGTGAACGGCAACCTCGCCCTCGGCGACGTCCGCTCGATCGATCCCGGCAACCCGCTCGCTTCGGAGCCGGAGCTTCTCCAGACCGGCAAGCACCCCGGCAAGACCAACCTCACCGACGCGGACAACGCGCTCAACATCCTGCGCTACCTGCAGGACAAGCCCTGCGCGATCATCGTCAAGCACAACAACCCGTGCGGCGTGGCGCTCGGCTCCACGCTTTCCGAGGCGTACTTCCGCGCCAACAAGGCGGACCGCCTCGCCGCGTTCGGCGGCTGCATCGCGCTCAACCGCGAGTGCGACCTGGAGACGGCGAAGCTCATCGCCGAAAACTACGCCGAGGTCGTCGTGGCGCCCGAGTTCGCGCCCGGCGTGATGGACGTCTTCGCGCAGAAGAAGAACCTGCGCGTCATGCGCATCGGCAACATGGCCCGCCTCGCGGAATTCGCCGCGAAGCGCGTCGTCGATTTCAAGAGCCTCATCGACGGCGGCATCGTCGCCCAGTGGTCCTTCTCGCCGCTCGCCCGCAAGGGCGCGGACTTCCTCCCCGCCGAGGTGACGCGCAAGGACGGCTCGGTGCACAAGATCGCGCGCCGGCCCACGGAGCGCGAGATGGACGACCTCGTGTTCGGCTGGCTCGTCGAAGCCGGCGTCACGTCCAACTCCGTCCTCTACGTCAAGGACGGCTGCACGGTCGGCATCGGCACCGGCGAGCAGGACCGCGTCGGCGTGGCCGAAATCGCGCGCGACAAGGCGTACCGCAAGCTCGCGGACTGGTTCGCGTGGGAAAAGTGGGGCACGCCCTACAACGAGCTGCGCGGCAAGTTCGGCGAGGAGGACGGCAGGCGCAAGGAGGCCGAGGCCGACGAAATGTCGAAGGCCGAGCACGGCGGCATCACGGGCTCCGCGATGGTTTCCGACGCGTTTTTCCCGTTCCGCGACGGCGCGGAGGTCGGCATCCGCGAGGGCGTGACGGCGATCGTCCAGCCCGGCGGCGCCATCCGCGACTGGGACGTGATCGACTGCTGCAACGAGCACGGCGTGGCGATGGTCTTCACCGGCCAGCGCTCGTTCAAGCACTAGGGCGGCGCGTCCGCGCCCGCCCGTCCCATTCCGCCGTTTTCCGATGGCCCGGTTCGCGCTTCCCCCGCTTCCCGCGCTGGAGGCGCTGCCCGGGCTCCGCGCGGCTCTCGCCGGCCCCGGGTGCGCGGTCCTTTGCGCGCCGCCCGGCTCCGGCAAGACCACCACGATCCCGCTCGCGCTCCTCGACGAGCCTTGGCTGCGCGGCAAGTCGGTCCTGCTCCTGGAGCCCCGCCGCATGGCGGCCCGAGCGGCGGCGTGGCGGATGTCCGACATCGCGGGCGACTCCGTCGGCGGCCTCGTCGGCTGGCACGTGCGCCTGGAGCGCAAGTCGTCCGCCGCGACGCGCGTCCTCGTCCTCACGGAAGGCCTCCTCGCCCGCCGCGTTCTCTCGGACCCCGAGCTTTCCGGCACGGGTCTCGTGATTTTCGACGAATTCCACGAGCGCAGCCTGCAAGCCGATTTCGGCATGGCGCTCGCGCTCGACGTCCGCCGCTCGCTGCGCCCCGATTTGCGCGTGCTGGCGATGTCCGCCACGCTCGACGCGGACGCCGTGGCGCGCCACCTCGCCGGGCCCG
>JAFUXX010000136.1 GCA_017476965.1 Kiritimatiellia bacterium
CGGTGCGGGAACGCGTCGGCGAGGGGGCCTGAGGCGGCGAGGAGGCGGCCGAAGGCATCGTAGGCGTAGGCTGCCGCGATTGCGCCGGAAGAAGAGACGTACGCGGCGACGTTGCCGAGGTCGTCGTACACGGGTGCGTACAACTCCCCGCCGCGGCGGACGGCGAGCAGCCCGCCGACGCCGCCTGCGCCCTGCAACGATCCGGACAGGTCGGGACCCCACAGGTACGCAATGCGGTTGGTGGTGGCCGGGATGGAAACGCCAGAACCGTTTTCCGGTTCTCCGTTGGAGCCGCTTCCGGTGCTACCAACCGAACCAGCCGCGCCGTAGGTCACGACCGTTTCGAGAACCGGATTCCACTCGTCGTAGACGTAGTGGCGGGTTTCGGAGGGAATCCACGCGGAGGAATCTTCGTCCCAGACGTCGACGGACTTCTCAACCCGCCGGGAGCGCCGGTCGCAGGCGTTCCGGACGCGTTTGGAGCCGTTGGTCGGGGCAATGGGCATGGCGGTGACGAGGCGGTTGTCCGCGTCCCAAGTGTACGCGAAGTACCCGTCGGGAAGCAAATTGACGTCGGCGTCGTACATCGGAGGAATCCAGAAGCCTGTTCCAACGTCAGAAATGACTGCCCCATGCAACGAATGCCAACAACCGCATTGACTTAAGCCGCTACTTGCATGAGCCGCCGTTTGCAATCGTACCATTGTCTCCATGTTTCAATTTGGTTAGAGGTAGCCGTCGCCACCATTTTTTCGAGTTGCCGACGAAAAAATATTCAAATCCGGTTTTCTCGTCTCTAAAGTAGAATTGATATCGCGTTTTGAACGGAAACAATATTCCCGGGAACGGCCAAATGCCCATTCCGGTCGAAGTTTTGAGTGCCGATTTGAAGGTCAATTCGGTTCCCCGTCCGACTACCTGCGCATGAGTCTGGTACCACATGGCGATTTCTGGATACGAAACCGAGGTTTCTCGGTAAGGAATGATTTCGCTTGGTGGTATTTTCCATACTGGCTTGTCAGGAATCTTCGATTGCACATCGCAATTGAGACGGAATTTTTCTCCAAGAGGAAGCCCCCGAGCATCTTTGTTTATTAGCCAAGAACTGGAAACACCATTGAACGACAAGCATCCCGAGCAGGGGAAGATGAGTGCGATGAAGACGAAAACACGGAACGTATTCATTTCACGGCCCTGTATCAAATCCGAAAACATTGATTCCAAAATATCCATACGGATGAATCGCCGCATCATGCCAAATTTTATTGAAATCGATTGGGCTGCCAACAAATCCCGTGACAGTTGTCATGCTATAGCATTGCATCATGTTGATTTGATTGATTTTGTAACCATTTCGTTTGACAGCATAGTACACTTGAATTTGATCAATCGCCCCGGTGCCGCTGGGACCCATCAAAAATCCATCTGGTGAACCGTGTCCATATACGGTCATTCCCCAAAGGTTCCCTTTTTCATTGTGAATAGCCGTCATCATTTCCGCCGTGGTGTTCGCTGTGATAATTTTCCGGTTCCCGGATTTTGTCAAATCCGTTCCCCAGAACGAGCCCAGAGTTCCGCCCAGATTCACGAGCCTGTCGTATGCACCGCCACCACGCAGCAAGTCCACATCAATCCAGACATTCGGGACGGAGACGAAACAGATCGCGGAGACCGAAGAGGTTGGTGAAACACGATTCTTTTTGGATTCTTCAATCGTCTTTCCGGCTTTGGCCCACTTTGAAAATTCGGACCGCTCCAATTCGACGA
>JAFUXX010000137.1 GCA_017476965.1 Kiritimatiellia bacterium
CGCCGTCGTCGTCGTCGGTTCCCCCGCGAGCGCCAACACGTCGCGCCTGAAAAGCGTCGCGGCGGCGTCGCGCCCGACGTTCGCGGCCGAAAGCGCCGCGGACGTCGATCCCGCGTCGCTGGCGCGGTTCCGCAAGGTCGGCATCGCCGCAGGCGCTTCCACTCCCGATTCGGCGATCGCGGAGGTCCGCGACGCCGTCGCCCGGATCGCCCCGGCCCGGTAGCTCCGGGGCGTTCCGCCGCGGGACCGGCCGAAGAGAAATGCTCCAAACGTAACGGCCGTCCCGTTCCCCCGTGCTACAATTCCGACGCTTTCCCGACAGAAGGACCAAGGCCATGTCGATCCCATCGCACAAGATTCTTTTCGCCGCCGCGTTCGCCGCCGCCCTGTCCGCCGCGGCTTCGGCCGAGGCCGGCGTCCCGCCCTACGAGCCGCCGGAGGGCCCGGGTTCCGGAGCGACCGGCGAGGCGACGGGCTTCTTCCACGTCGAAAAAATCGACGGGCGCGATTGGGTGGTGGACCCAGCGGGCCGCGCCGAAACGATCATCGCGATCGACCACGTCCGCCCGTTTGGCTGGCGGGACCGCGATCTCGGATACGATGTCTACGGGCGCTTCGTCGAGACGAACTACCCGTCCAAGTCCGAATGGCTCGACGAAACGCTCGGCCGGCTCCGCGACTGGGGTTTCAACACGCTGGCGAACCACTGCGACGAGCCGCTCCTGCGCCACCGCGGGCTCGCGCACACAATCACGCTCTACCTCGGCGGCAAATTCGCCCGCGGCAAGGACCCCGACCGCTGGATCACGCCGTGGAGCGGCCCCTGCACCGGCATTCCGAACGTGTTCAACCCCGATTTCGAAAAGGAGATCCGCAAGGCCGCGGCGAAGCTTTGCGCGCCCGAGCGCGACAACCCGTGGCTGCTCGGCTGGTTCCTCGACAACGAGCTCAAGTGGTGGGGGCCGGACCTCATCCGCAAGGACTTGGCGCTTTTCGACGTCGTTCGCGCCCTGCCGCGGGACCATTCCGCGCGCAAGGCGCTGGAGGACTTCGTCGCCGTCTGGAACGCCGGCGGGGCGGTCCGCCGCCCGTCCGATGCCGGGCAGCCGCCCGCCGTCGCCATGCGCGAGGATTTTCTCCGGCTCTTCGCCGAGCGGTATTTCTCCGTCCTCTGCGGCGCGGTCCGCGAGGCCGATCCCAACCACATGGTCCTCGGCTGCCGCTTCGCCGGGCCGTTCGCCTGCGTCCATCCGGTTCTTTGGGAGGTCGCCGGAAAGCATTGCGACGTCGTTTCTTTCAACTGCTACCCGTGGGCGGACCTCGACCGCGGCGTGGTGCTGGACGAAAAGGGCGGCGTTCCGGTGGCCGACCGGTTCCGCCGGATCCACGACTGGTGCGGCCGTCCCCTGATGGTGACCGAGTTCTCGTTCCCGGCGCTCGACACCGGCCGCCCGTGCTTCCACGGCGCCGGGCAGCGCCACCTTTCGCAGTCCGGCCGCGCCGCCGCCACCGCACTCTTCGCCCGCACCATGCTGTCGCTCCCGTTCTTCGCCGGGTACAGTTACTTCATGTTCCTCGACCAGCCCGCAAGCGGCATCTCCGAGACTTTCCGCGAAGATTCCAACTACGGGCTGATAAGCGAATTCGGCGAGCCGTACCCCGAAATCACCGCCGCGTTCCGCGAAATCCATTCGAACGTCGGGGCCGTCCGCTCCGCGCCGACGCCCGGCGAGGGCGCGGCGGCGGCCGCC
>JAFUXX010000138.1 GCA_017476965.1 Kiritimatiellia bacterium
CCGGTCAGGCGCTTGATCAGGAACTTGCGATCGAAGCCGTAGGTCTGCTGCAGCCGGTCCAACATCCGGCCCTTGGCCTCCTTGCTCTTGAGCCGGTAGTACTGGTTGCGGTAATCCGGCAACCTTTCGCGGAACGTGATTTCTGCCATGGTTTTCATCGCCTCCGATTCTACGGTGTCCTCGCATTTGACAAATGCGGTTCTTCGGTTTCGCCGTTCGGTGTCCTTAAGTATGACAAACCGCGTGGTCCGAGGCGGAGTTGGCCGAATAGCGCCGTTCTGGTAGGATTGGCCGCGAACCGCCGGACGGTTGGTCCGTCCGGCGGTTCGCGGCAACGCTTTGAAAATCGATCTCTCCGTCAATCTGGGCGGCCTCAAGATGGCCAACCCCGTGACCGTGGCGTCGGGCACGTTCGGGTTCGGGCGCGAATACGCGGAATACGTCGACCTGCGCCGTCTCGGCGCGGTGACGTGCAAGGGCGTCCGCATGGACCCCGCGCCCGGCAATCCGCAACCGCGGATCGCGGAGGTGCGCGCCGGGCTCCTGAACGCGATCGGGCTGCAGGGGCCTGGCGCGCGGGCGCTCCTGGAAGAGGGGCTGCCGTACCTGCACGCGCTCGGCGTGCCTGCGATCTGCAACATCTGGGGGCGATCGGCGGAGGAGTACGCGGAAGTCGCGCGCACGCTTTCGGGCGAAGGCGGCGCGGACGCGATCGAGCTCAACGTCTCGTGCCCGAACGTCCACGGCGGCGGCGCCGCGTTCGGGACGGATCCCGCGGTGCTGGCTTCGGTCGTGAAGGCGGCGCGCGCGGCGACGCGCCTGCCGCTCTTCGTGAAACTAGCGCCGAACGTGCCGGACGTGACGGTCTTCGCGCGCGTGGCGGAAGGGGAGGGGGCGGACGCCCTGTCGATCAGCAACACCATCCCGGCCATGCTGATCGACGTCGAAAGGCGCCGCCCGTTCCTCGCCAACGTCCAGGGCGGGCTCTCGGGCCCGGCGCTGCACCCGATTGCGGTCCGCCTCGTGTGGCAGGCCGCCGCAGCGGTGAAGATACCGATCCTCGGCATGGGCGGGATAGTGACGCCGGAGGACGCGGTGGAGTTCCTGTGCGCCGGCGCGACGGCGGTCGCGGTGGGCACGGCCAATTTCGCCGACCCGCGCACCGCGTTGGCGGTGGTGGACGGAATCCGCGCCTACATGGAGCGGCACGGATTCGCAAGCGTGCGGGAAATCGCCATCCCGCATTGACGCGGGAAGGCGGCGCGGGAAGCCGGAGCGCGGGCGGGGCGCCCGCGCTCCGGGGGCGCTAGAAGTACAGGTCGCGTTCGCCGGCGCAGATGCGGTCGTAGCGGGCCTTGATCTGCGGGAAGAAGACGGGGTACTGCTCCGCGATCGCGGCGAGCTCCTTTTCCAGCAGCGGCTTGCAGGCTTCGACGCTTTCGGGCGAAGCGAAGTCGTCCAGCCACTCGCGGAACGTGAGCACGGCGTTGATCTTGCAGAACGTGCCTTCGCGGCCGGTCTTGAGGGCGTCCATGATGCAGCCGCCGGTGCGGCCGCAGCGGTAGCCCGCGGTGCAGAAGCTGGTGATCACGCCCTGTTTGGCGAGGTCGACGATCATCCGCTCCAGCGACCGGTTGTCGCCGAGCATGAACTGCTGCTCGTCGATCTTCTGCCCGACGTTGCCGGCGGAGTAGCCGCCGATGTCGATGCGCGTTCCGGCGTCCATCTGCGTGATGCCGATCTTGAGGCATCGGTCGCGCAGCTCCTTCGTCTCGCGCGCCGTGACGATGAGGCCGGTGTACGGCACCGCGAGGCGCAGGACCATGACGGCCTTGAAGAAATCGTCGTCGGAGAACGGGTTGGCGGCGTTGGCCACGTCGGATCCCGACGCGGCGTGCATGCGCGGCACGGAGAACGTGTGCGGGCCGATGCCGACGAACCGCTCGAGTTCGCGGGCGTGCGCGCACATGGCGGCGACTTCGTACTTCCAGTCCGGCTGCAGGCCGAAGAGGACGCCGAGGCCGACGTCGTCGATCCCCGCGTCGAACGCGCGGTGGAAGCACGTGACGCGCCAGCCGAAGTCGCCCTTCACGGTGTTTGCCGGGTGCATGGCGGCGTAGACCTCGTGGTCGTACGTTTCCTGGAACACCTGGAACGTGCCGATGCCGGCTTCGCGGACGATCTTGAGGTCGTCGATCGAGAGCGGGGCGGCGTTGACGTTGATGCGGCGGACGTTGTTCGCCGAGCCCGCGGCGCGGCCGGGGACTTTCGCGGAGTAGATCGCCGCGAGGGAGTCCGCGATGAAGCGCGCGCCGGTCATGGGGTGCTCGCCGTAGACGGCCATCACGCGCTTGTGGCCGAGCCTGATCATGGCCTCCGCCTCGCGCTTGATTTCGTCCATCGTGAGGCAGCGGCGCTTCTCGCGGTGGTTGTCGAGCGAAAAGCCGCAGTACCGGCACCTGTTCACGCAGTACGAAGAGATGTACATCGGCGCGAACGTCACGATGCGGTTGTCGTAGACCTTGTGCTTGACGTCCCACGCGGTCTGCGCCATTTCGGCGAGCAGGTCGGGGTCGTCGACCGCGAGCAGGGCCGCGACTTCCGCGCCGGAAAGCGTCTGTATCGCGAGCGACTTGGCGAGGATGTCGCGGACGCGCGCGGCGTCGGGTTTCGAATTCGCGGCGAGTTCGGCGCGCAATTCGGAGTCGTGGATGAAATCGCGGCCGTCGGATCCGAGATACCGGTCGATTTCGTCGCGCTTGATGACCGTTTCCGGGGAAAACGGCTGTTGGGTCGGTTGCATTCGCTTGTCCTTTCTCCTTGGCTTCCGGACGCGGCGGCCGGCGGATTCCGGGCCGCCCGCCGCCCTTGGCCGCGGAACGGGTTGCACGGCGGCGGAGGATACCGCAAACCGCGTCCCCGGGCAACGCCCCGCCGCGGGCAGGCGCGAAAAAAAAAGCCGCCCCCGGGGAAGGGGCGGCTTTTTCGCCGCGCCCCGCC
>JAFUXX010000139.1 GCA_017476965.1 Kiritimatiellia bacterium
AGCTCCGCGGCCGACGCCGCGCACCTCCGCGACGCGGCGCACGCCCTCGCCGACGCGATCGTCGAGGAAGTGGCCGGCAAGCTCCCGATGGCGCGCTCGCACATCCTCTTCGTGGGCCGCCGCGGCGGTACGACCGACGTGTACGAGTGCGATGCGGACGGCAGGGGCGCCCGCCGCGTGACGACGGACGGCAAGCTCTGCCTTTCCCCGAACTGGAACCCGCGTTCCAATTCCTTCATGTACACCTCGTGGGCTTCCGGGGCCCCGGCCGTGTACCAAGTCGACCTTTCTTCGCTGCGGCGCTCGGTCGTTTCCGCGTTTCCGGGCATGAACCACGGCGCGGTGAAGTCCCCGCGCGACGGCCTCGCGGCTGTTGTGCTGTCCCTCACCGGCGCCGTGGAGCTGTACCTCGTCGATCCCGCTTCGCGCCGCGTCGTGGACCGCCTCACGCGCACGCGCCACGCGAGCGAGGCGTCGCCCGCGTGGTCGCCGGACGGCAGGACCGTCGCGTACGTGAGCGACGAGGGCGGGGTGCCGCGCTGCTACGCGATGGACGTCGCGACGCGCGTGCCGAGCCGCCTCGTGTGGGCCCACGACATACGCGAGAGCGTCGCGCCGGAGTGGAGCTGCACCGGCAAGCTCGCTTTCTGCGGCCGCTCGCGCGGGCGCTACGGCGTGTACGTGACCGATCCTTCGCGCGATCCCCGCACCGTGGCCCCGAAGCTCGTGAGCCCGGCGGACGGCGCGGACTACGAGGACCCGTCCTGGGCGCCCGACGGCCGCCACATCGTCTGCACCCGCACTTCCGGCTACAAGCGCACGCTCGTGGTGCTCGACGTCGAGGGCGATCCGCCCCGCCGCATCCCGCTGCCCGAGGACGGCGACTGGTACCTGCCTTCCTGGTCCGACAACGCGATCCGCTGACCGCTTTTTTCACCCCCAACCATGCAAATGAACACCTCCATCCTCCGCACGGCGTTTTTCGCCGCCGCCGTCGCCGCGCTCGCGGCCGGCTGCCGTACGCCCAAGAACGGCGCCGGCGCCGAATTCGACCCGCTCAACCCCGAAGACATGGGCGTCGACTCCGGCCTCTTCGCCCCCGGCGAAGGGCTGCTGCCCGGCGGCCGCTTCGACCAGCTTCCCCCGGTGGCGACGCCTCCCGGCGTGTACCCCGTGTACTTCGCCTACAACGATTCGTCGATCCCGGCCGGCGAGAGCTCCAAGATCGGCGTCGTGGCCGACTTCCTCGCCTCCAACCCCGGCGTCGTCCTCGTCGTCGAGGGCAACTGCGACGAACGCGGCACCAACGAGTACAACATGTCGCTCGGCGAATACCGCGCCCAGGCCGTCCGCGACGCGCTCGGCGCGCAGGGCGTCGCCGGCGACCGCGTCCAGACCGTGAGCTACGGCGAGGAGCGTCCGCTCGCGACCGGCCACGACGAAGCGTCCTGGCGCGAGAACCGCCGCGCCGATTTCGCCTTCTACAAGGCGAACTAGCGCAGGCGCTTCCCGCAATGCCTCCCGAGGTTCCGGCCCCGCGTCCGCTCGACGTGCCGGGGATTGTCGCGCTTGCGAGCGCGTTCCACGGCCCGGCCGTGCTTTTCGCCGCGCTCGAGACCGGCCTTTTCGAGGCCGTCGCGAAGTGCGGCGGCGCCGGAAGCCTCGGCGACATAGCCGCCGCGTCGGGTTGCGACCCCCGCGGCGCGCGCCTCC
>JAFUXX010000140.1 GCA_017476965.1 Kiritimatiellia bacterium
CGCCGCGCGGCGCGCCGGGGAGCGCGGCGAGGACGCGCGCCGTGGCGGCGACGTCCTGCGACGGGTTCTCCGGCATCGGGGCGGAGGAAGGGGAACGCGCCAGCGCCGCGCAGATCGCGGCTCGGTGCAGGAGGCTCTTGGAGAGCGGGGCGCGCACGGGGCCGGAGAGGAGTCCGGGGCCGAGGAGCAGGGTTTTCGCCGTTGCGTTCACCGTTGCGGAAGGTGGTGCGAAACTTCGGGAAGGGGCGGGGCGCGCGGCGCTAGCGGTTGGAGACGGCGCGGCGGAGGGCGCCGAGGCGCTCGCGTTCGCGGATCGTGAATGTGTCCTTGCCCTTGTCGATCGCCGGAATGAGGGCGGCCGCCGCCGCGAGGTCGCCGGTTTCGCGGAGAGCCTCCGCGAGGTGCATGACGATGCGCGGGTCGTCGCCGCCGCGGCGCGTCGTGGCGGTCTTGAACGCTTCAAGCGCTTCCGGCCAGCGGGACTGCGCCGCGAGGGCTTCGCCGAGCGTGTCGTGGATCGCGGCGAGGGGCTCGCCGCCGCACACGAGGGCCTGGCGCGCGAACTTTTCGGCGAGGACCGGTTCGCCGTCATCCGCCATGAGCGAAGCGAGGTCGTTCAGGCAGAAGAGCGAGGGGCGCGAGGCGAGACTGGCCTGCAGGTGGATGCGCGCCGAAGCGCGGTCGCCGGACGACATCGCGAGCGAGCCGAGGACGTAGTGGGCGAAGTAGTCGACGGGACGCATCGCGACGAGCGCGGAGGCGGCGGAGGACGCGGCCTTCTTGTCGTTGCGCGAATAGGAAACGGCGAGTGCGAGCCGCAAGGCGGGCCAGTAGTTGGTGCCGCCGGACGCGAGCGCCGTCGCGGCCGCTTTCTCGGCGTTTTCGAAATCGGCTGCGGCGAGCGATTCGGCGGCGCGGCGGATGGCGCCGAGCCACGGCGAGGCGTCCGGCACCGCGGTTTCGACGGCCTTGTAGTCGGAAGCGGCGCCCGCGACGTCGTCGCAATCGAGCGCCGCGGCGGCGACGGCGAGGTTCGCCTTGACGTACTGCTCCGAGGCGGGGAGCGAGCGGAACAGGTGGCGCATGGAGCCGACGCCGGCGGCGTCGCCCGCGCGGCCGAAAAGCGCGAGGCGCGCGAGCGCGATGTCGAACGCGGCGGGATCGGACTTGTCGGGCAGCGATCCGGCGACGCGGTCGAGGAACGAGACGGCGAGATCGCGGTTGCCGGATTCGAACAGCGCGTTCGCGGCGGCGGGCGCCGCGGAGGCGGGCCACTTCGCGGTCTCGCGGACGCCCGCGCGGTCGTACTGGCCGACGAGCGGCTTCGCGAACGCGCTGCGCACGAGGTATTCGGTCACGACGGTCTGCTGCACCATCCGCTTGCCGGGTTCGCCCGCGACTTTTTCGGCGGCGGCGAGCGCTTCGTCGACGCGGTTGGACGAAGCGTCGTAGTCGAGGCCGCTCGCGGTCCAGCCCCATCCCGCGGGGAAGAACGTCTCGGGCTTCATCACGTACCCGCCGGTCGTGGAAAGCGACGTTTCCTCGTGGCGGGCGGCGTGGAGCGCCTCCAGACGCGAGGCCAGGTCGGAGCGGGACGCGGAGGCGACGCCGTCGCGGGCGAGCGTGGCGAGGTTGAGCATCGCCGAAATGCCGGCCGGGTACACGGCGTCGGCCCGCAGGAACTCGCGGACCGCGGCCTCGACGTCGCCGCAGGAGGCGAGGATGCAGCCGAGGTTGTTGCCGGCCATGCCGGCGAGCCTGCGCCAGGCGTCGAACCGCGGAGAGTTGCGGTGGTCCTGCGGGACTTCGAGGAGCGTTTCGCCGAAGGATTCGCGCGCGGCGTCGAACGCCGCCGCCGCCTTGGCCGCGAAACCGGGGTCGGCGAGGCGCTTGCGCTCGACGGGCGCGAAAAGCATTCCGTCCGGGCAGGTCGCGAGAGGCGAGTCGAACGCGGTGGGAAACGCGGGCTCCGAAGCGAAGCGGATGCATTTCGCGGCGGTCGCGGGCTCGTCGCGAAGCCAGACAGCGATGAACGGCATCGGGCCGACTTCGAGCGCGGCGACGACCGCGGGGCTCGCGCCGCAATTTTTTGCGACGGCGCGCGCGGCGTCGAGCGACGGCGGATCGACGAGGATGCGCGGCTCGAAGACCACCAGCTCGATGCCGCGGGCC
>JAFUXX010000141.1 GCA_017476965.1 Kiritimatiellia bacterium
CTCGACCTCGCGCCGGAACGCCGCGAGGCGCGGCGGCTGGCTGTCCGGCACGGAGCGCATCCCGACGAAGCCGAAATGCGAAAGTCCGTGGCGCAGGAAAAGCCGCGCCGCGGTTGCGCCGACGAGCCCGTGGTCGATGTCGACGACCGACGACGGAATCCGCACCGGAATGTACGGACGGCGCGTGATGAAAACCGCGGCCTTGAGGCCGGACCTCGGCACGAGGAGACGCCGCGCGGCGGAGCGCTTCGCTTCGAGCGGGTCGCGCTCGTCGAAGCCCATGAGGTGCGAGACGGGCTTGCCGGCGATGAGCCCGACGGGCTTGCTGCGGAGGCCGTCCGAAAAGCCGTCGTTGCCGGGCGAATTGCCGTACATCTCCAGCTCCCACTCGGGGTGGCGCCGGACGTAGCGGAGGATGCCCGCAATGATGTCGCGGCCGCCCTTGGTGGCGACGTTCATGTGGACCGCGACTCTGACGGGAGCTGCACGCACGGCGCTAGGGGCGCGCGAAGCCTTCGAGGAGAACGCGCTTGCGGGGATTGTCTTCGGAAGGAACCATGTGCGCGCCGTCCGGCCCCTCGTGCTCCACGCTCCAGCCCTTCCATTCGCGGAAGGCGTGGTAGGACCAGTCCCAGCCGTACTCCTCGAAGACGTCGATGCAGTCGCGCAGGTAGTTTTCCGCGCCCCCGGCCCACGCGATGGCGCTGAACTCGCCGACGTATATCTTCGCATTGTGGCGCAGCGAGAACTCGCGCACGGGGCGGAGAGTTTCGCGGATGAAATCCTTGTCCCAGTGATTGCCAGGATCAGGCCATTTTTCGCCGGTCGCGCGGCCATGCACGCCCTGATGCGTGAAAAGCATCGGCGCGTACATGTGGACCTGGTAGATCACGTTGTCCATGCGAAGCGGGGAGAGGTACTCGAAAGCGGACGGAGCGTCCGAGCCGTCGGACTCGACGACGATCGGCGTGTCGGGATCGATCTCGCGGACCGCCTCGGCGGCGCGGCGCTGGAGCGTCCAGTAGTCGTTCTTCACGCGCTCCTTCTGGTGCGGCTCGTTCACGAGATCGTAGCCGTAGATCGCGGGATCGCCCTTGAAACGCGCGGCGATGCGGCGCCAGGTGTCGATCCACGCCTCGGCGAAATTGTCGTCCTCGAACATGTTCATCTGGCCGTCCTTGGAGCGCTTGCCGCCGGGAACGGTGTGGAGATCGACGACGATCTTCATGCCGCGCGCCTCCGCCCAGCGCAGGACCTTTTCGAGGTTGTCGAGACGGGAATCGACCCATGCGTTGTACTCCGCAATGTCCTGGTTGTCGTCGCGGCCGCTCCAGTTGCGCATGATCTGGAAGCGCGCGAGATTCGCGCCCCAGGAGGCGAGAGTGTCGAGATCTTCTTCGGTGGTGTCGCGCGCAGGGAGCATGCAGCCGCGGCGGGGGCATACGGGGGGCTCGCCGCCCCCCGAACCCCCTGCAGAGGCAGAGGCGGGGTATTTCACGCGCCAATCCTGGTTGACGCGCCGGAAAAGGCCGTGAGAGGGGCTGCCGCGCAGCGTGGAAAGGTCGAAAACAACGCGCCCGCTCGTGCCTTGGAGGCCGAGCATGAGCGTGATCTTGTCCGGCTTCTTGCCGCCGAAATTCGCTTCATTGAGGAGCGTCTTCCTGGCGAAGGAGCCGATTTCGCCGGCGCAGTTTGGGTAGGCCTCGCGCCCGGTCTCGCTTTCGACGAGGTGAATCTGGAACTTGAGGCCGAGCCAGCTCTTGGTCGGCTTCTTGAGACCGGCGCCTTCGGCCTCGACCGACATCGAAAAGCCTTCCGCTCCGGCGAAAAGCGCGGCGGGGAGATCGGCCTCCGCCACGGCGTCGGCGGGGAACGCGGACTCCGGGATGTCGACGGTCAGGATGTCGCCGTCGAGAGTCGCGTATTTTTCCGGCAGGCGCCAATCGAGGCCTTCGAGGCGCGGCATGGCGCCAAGCGGAATCTGGACTTCCTGCGAAAGATCGGCGTGCGCCGCGAAGGCCGCCGCCACGAGAAGGGAGGAAATGCGAAAAGCGTTCATCTTCGTCTGGAACCGTGCTTGGCGAAAGGCTAGCCAAACCGCGACGCGGTGTCAAACTCCGTGCGGGCGCGGGGAATGTGTGGTAGTATTCCCCCGCCATGCTGCTCTTCTACGTCCGCCACGGCGAACCGACATACGAACCCGACGCCCTGACCCCGCACGGCAGGCGCCAGGCGGAGGCCGTCGCCCGCAGGCTGTGCCTCTTCGGCGTCGACCGCGTGTTCACGTCGTCCTCCAACCGCGCCGCGGAGACCGCGCGCCCCACGTGCGAAATACTCCGGCTCGCGCCCGAGCCCGTGCTCGACTGGATGAACGAAAGCCACGCCTGGCGCGACCTGAGCGTGGAGTTCGCGCCGGGGCAGAGGCACTGGTGCTACGACGACGACGCCTGCCTCGCCCTTTTCGCGAAACCGGAAATCCGCGCGCTCGGCCACCGCTGGCACGAGCATCCGGCGTTCGCCGCGCACCCGTCGTTCGGCGCGTCGGTGCGCAGGATGCGCGCGGAAGCGGACGCCTGGCTCGCGTCGCTGGGCTACCGCCACGATTCCGCGGGCTGCTTCTACCACGCCGAAAAACCGGACGACGCGCGCATCGCGCTCTTCGCCCACGAAGGCGCGGGCCTGCTGTTCCTCTCGACGATTCTCGACGTGCCGTACCCGTTCTTCGCCCCGACGTTCGCGATGGGGCACACCGGGATGACTGTCGTGGAGTTCAAGAACCGCGGGGGCGTTTGCACGCCGCGGGTGCTGCAGCTCTCCAACGACTCGCACCTCTACCGCGACGGCCTGCCGCTGAACTACCAGAACCGGATCAGGTTCTAGCGCCGCCGCGGGGCGGGGTCAGTCCCAAGGGGACGGCTTGCGCGGCGGAAGCGGATCTTCCGGCATGTCGTGCAGGACCGGGTCGCGCCGCGGACCGGCGCTCTC
>JAFUXX010000142.1 GCA_017476965.1 Kiritimatiellia bacterium
CGCGGACTGGCGCACGGCGCCCGGCGAGCCCGTCGCCGGAGGCGAGGCCGCCGCTCCGCTCGAACCCGCCGTTTTCCCGTTCCGCCCCGTTCCCGGCCACCCGTTCGGCTTCGACGCCGCCGGGCGCGACGTCTTTTCGCGCGTCCTCCACGGCGGGCGCACCGCGATCACGTTCGGCTTGCTGCTCGTCGCCGCCTCGATCGCGCTCGGCGTTTTCTTCGGCGCGGTCCAGGGGTTCTTCGCCAGGTGGGTAGACGTCGCCGGCCAGCGTTTCACCGAAATCTGGTCCGCCGTCCCGTTCCTGTACGTGATGATTTTCCTCGGGAACGCGTTCGGACGCTCGTTCGGCCTGCTGCTCGCCGTCTACGCCGTGTTCAACTGGATCGGCGTCGCGGAATACGTGCGCGCGGAGTTCCTGCGCCTGCGGACGCGCCCGTTCGTGGACGCCTGCCGCGTCCAGGGCCTCTCCCCCGCGCGGATCATGTTCCGCCACATCCTCCCGAACGCGCTCACTCCCGTCATCACGCTCTTCCCGTTCCTGCTCGTCGGCGCGATCGGCTCGCTCGCCGCGCTCGACTACCTCGGGTTCGGCCTGCCGGACGGCGCGCCGTCGTGGGGCGAGCTTCTCCAGGAGGCGCAGGCGTTCCGCCACGCGTGGTGGCTCGTGCTATGGCCCTCGCTCGCGCTCTTCGTCGTGATGCTCCTCGGCGTGTTCGTCGGCGAAGCGCTGCGCGACGCCTTCGACCCGCGCCCCGTTTCCGCGATCGACGACCCGCGCGCGTTCAAGCGCCGCCGCTCAGGCGACGCTTCGGCGGCGGAAGCCGCCGAGGCGGGCGACGAGGGCGCGGCGGGCGTCACCCCGGCGCCGGTTCCCGTCCTGAGCATCGAAGACCTGCACGTGTCTTTCGACACCCCGGCCGGCGTCCTCCGCGCGGTGGACGGCGTGTCGCTCTCGATCGCGCCCGGCGAAACGCTGGGCCTCGTCGGCGAATCCGGCTGCGGCAAAAGCGTCACCGCGATGTCGATCCTGCGCCTCGTGCCCTCGCCTCCCGGCCGCGTGGAGGCGGGCCGCATACTGGTCTGCGGACGCGACGTCGGCCAAATGACCCTGCCCGAGCTGCGCAAGATGCGCGGCGCCGCGGTCGGCATGGTGTTCCAGGACCCGATGAGCGCGCTTTCGCCTCTGCGCCGCATCGGCGACCAGATGGCAGAAGCGCTGCGCCTGCACCGCCGCGTCTCGCGCCGCGAAGCGCTCGAAGAGGCGGAGCGCTGGCTCGCCAAGTGCGGCATCGCCGACCCGCGCCGCTGCCTCCGCGAATACCCGTTCCGGCTCTCCGGCGGCCAGCAGCAGCGCGTGATGATCGCGTCCGCGCTGATGGTCCGGCCGAAACTCGTCGTGGCGGACGAACCCACCACCGCCCTCGACGTCACGGTGCAGGCGCAGGTGCTCGACCTCATGGGCCGCGCGCGCGAAAAGGACACCGCCCTCCTGCTCGTCACGCACGACATGGCCGTCGCGCGCAAGGTCTGCTCGCGCATCGCGGTCATGTACGCCGGACGCATCGTCGAATGCGGCCCGGCGGAGGAGCTTTTCTCACGCCCGCGCCACCCCTACACCGCCGCGCTCCTCGCCGCGATGCCCTCGCGCCACGCTCCTGGCGAACGCCTCGCCGCGATTCCGGGCTCCGTCCCCTCCCCGCTCGCTTTTCCGCCCGGTTGCCGCTTCGCTCCGCGTTGCCCCCGCGCGACTCCCGAATGCTCCGCCCCCGGCTTCCCCGCATTCCCCGGCAGCTCGGCCTCCTTCTGCTCCTGCATCCATCCGGTCCCCGCCCCCGCCGCCCCCGCCCCGGCGCCGGCCAGCGCCCCGCGTGAGCCGATGCCCCGATTCATCGGGGCTCTCCCCGGGGCTCTCCCCGGGGCTCTCCCCGGGCCCCCGGCGATCGCCGCCCGCTCCCTCTCGAAGAAATTCCCCAAAGTGCTCGCGGTCGACTCGGTTTCGCTCGAAATCCGGGCCGGGGAAACGCTCGCCGTGGTCGGCGAATCCGGCTCGGGCAAGACCACCCTCCTGCGCATGCTCGCCGGGCTGGAGCCGCCCACCTCCGGTACTGTGGAAATCGCCGGCGCTCCCGCCGGCACCCGCCGGACGCGCACTCTCCGCCGCGAAGTGCAAGTCGTGTTCCAGGATCCGTACTCCTCGCTCAACCCGCGGATGCGCATACGCGACCTGATCTGCGAAGGTCCGGCGTTCCACGGGCTGCTCGGTGGCGCGGACCGCGCCCGCTTCGCCCGCGAATGGCTCGAACGCGTCGGCCTGCCGCCCGAAGCCGCCGACCGCTACCCGCACGAGTTCAGCGGCGGCCAGCTCCAGCGCATTTCCATCGCTCGCGCGCTGGCGCTGCGGCCGAAAGTGCTGCTTCTCGACGAACCGGTTTCCGCGCTCGACGTTTCGGTCCAGGCGCAGATACTGAACCTCGTCGCGGACATGAAGCGCGAGTTCGGCCCGGCGATGCTCTTCATCACGCACGACCTCGGAGTGGTCCGCAGCGTCGCTGACAGGACGATCGTGATGCACCGCGGCAAAGCGGTCGAAGAGGGCCCGACGTCCCGCGTGCTCGCGAACCCCGAAAACCGGTACACGCGGGAGCTCCTCGCCGCCGAACCCAGATGATTTGAAGCCATGAAACATTCCCCTGTCGAACGCCTTCCGAAAATCGAAGACGACTGCTACGAGTGGTGGGACCGCCACGCGCAGATTCTTGCCTGCAAGGACTCTATCGACCCAGAGGTAATCCTCGTCGGCGATTCGATCACGCACTACTGGGGCGGCGACCCGGTCACCGCGCGCCACGGCTGGCGCTGCATCGACATCGGCACGCTGCTGCTCGATCTCGACGGGCATTTCCTGCCCGGCACGATGGAGCCAGACGGCGTACACCCCTCGGCGGCGGGCTACGCCATCTGGGGCCGCGTCCTCCGCCCCCTCCTCGCCGCCGCAGTACAAAAAAGCTAGATTTTCTAGATTATCTAGATTATCTAGATTGTCTAGATTATCTAGATTCTCTAGATTCTCTAGATTCTCTAGACCTGCGCCCCCGTCAGGGGGCGCAGGAAACGGCTTTCAAGGTTTCTATCGGCTACTCAGCCGCCGCCTCCGCCGCGGGTTCTTCGACCGCTTCGGCCGCGGCTTCCGCCGCGGGTTCGGGCGCTGCGGTGCAGCGCGCGACGACCGCCCTGATGCAGACCGCGGCCACTACTACCGCCGCGACGATCCCGAGGATCGCCGCGCGGCGGCGGGCGGGCGTGCCTTCCGCCTCTTCCGGGTAGGCCTTCGTCACGGTGAACTGGCGGCGCAGCTTGCGCGTGAGGCGCATCGACTTGTTCACCGCCCAGCCGCAGCCTTCGATGATCGGCCCCATGTCCTGGCGCATGAGCTTCAGCACTCCTGCGAGGACGATCGGCCCGAACACCACGACGAGCACGGCGAGCAGCGCGAGCGCGCGCGACGTCCACGACATCGCGGCGACGGACTTTGCGATGAACGCGAAGGCGGAGCCCAACGCCGCGATGGCGACGGAAACCCCCGCGAACATCCCCACCGCGCCGGCCGCGCCGCCGCCCTGCGGCGGGGCCTTTTCAGGCGCGGGCGCGGCGACCGGCGCCTTGCCGCTCTCCACGGCGTCCGCAGCGTCGATTCCGGTCTTTTCGATTTTCGACTGCGCCGCGGCGGAGAGGTTCTCGATCTTGCCCATGATCGCCTTGGCGATGTTCTGGAACGGCGAAAGGATCGCCTCCTTGAGGCTGATCGGCGCTTCGATCACGGAAACGACGGTGGCGTCGTATTCGCGGCCGTCGAGGTCGAAGAACACGCCGCGCTTGCCTACCGCGATGTTGCCGCGCGTGCCGGACGTCGCCGGCACCACGACGGTGAACGGCGCCGGGCCGCCGACGGGCTCGACCTTGAGGTACATCGTGAAGAGCCCGCCGTTCTTCGCGACCGCGGAGTGCGCGGCGGGGTCCGCGACCTCGATCGCGAGATTGAACCAGCGGCCGTCCAGCAGCAGGCGCCCGCGCTCGAAGAGCGAAGTGCGGTCCGGGTGGTAGAACTCGGAGAGCGAAACGTAGTTTTCGAGGAAGCGCGGGAGGCGGCGGTGGAAGAGCAGCAGCTTTTCGAGGTCGGCGAACGCCCCGACGCGCTTGGCGACGACCTCGTCCTCCTCCTGGAGCTTCGCGGCCTTTTCGGCGCACGGGCCGTCCGCCCACGCGCGCAGCTTTTCGACCGGGAACGATTCGACGATCGCGCCCTTCTTCGAGGCGAGCCACGCGCCGTGGCCGGCGAGCGCGGCCTTGACCTTCTTCCAGTCGTCCTCCGTCACGCTCTCGGGGGCGGTGCGGCCGAGCACGCGGCCGAAGAGCCCGTCGCGGAGCGCGGCGACCACGTCGCGGCGGAGAGGGTTCACGCCCGGCCCGTCGAGCGGCAGCGAGCCGTCGGGCAGCGGACGCGCGAGCGGCGCGGCTTCGAACGCCGTCGCGGCGGAATCGGAAGCGGTGTCCGCGGCGAGGTACTTCGCGGCGCCGGCCGGGTCCCACCGCTGGAAATCGGCGAGGACGAAGAACCGGTCCACGGCGTCGCGGTGGCGGGCGAAGAGGTTGTAGACGGCGGGAGTGTCCGCGCCGAAGGGCATCGTTTCGGCGTTGTCATCCGCGCCGAGCGCCTTCCATTCGAGGTAGTCCTTCGCGGCGGCGGCGAATTCGGCGAGCTGCGCGGAAGAAACGCCCTTCGCGCCGGAAATGTCGTCGGACCCGCCCGTGGCGGCCACGGCGGCTTCCACGTATTCGGCGAGCGCGGCGTCGTCCCCCGCCGCGGCGGGAACGAGGATGCCGTCGCCGTTGAGCGGCTTGCCGCGGAGCTCGGCCATCGCGGCGCGCACGTCGGCGAGGCGGATGCGGCCGTCGTTGCGGCCGGCCTGTTCGTTCACGTACGCCGCCGTGACGAGCAGCCCGGGGCCGGCGGCGGAATCCTTGCGCACGGCCGAGAGGTCGAGGTCGTCGTCCGGCGCGCCGATCTTGGAATCGTCCGCGAGGGTGTCGAGGAGCCAGCGCAGCGCGGCGCGCACTTCGTCCGAGCGCATGCGCCCGTTGCCGTCGGAGTCGACGTAGCGCAGGAACGCCGGATCTTCGCGGAACGCGGCCGTCGGGGCCGAAACCGCGGCCCAGAAGGAGTCGTCGAGCGCGAGGACGTCCTTGAGGTCCGCGGGCGTCTCGATCGCCAGGTGGTATGCCTTGCCGAATTTTTCGAATTTCATCGTTCGTTGGTCTGTCGTTGGATTTTCGGAAATCAGGAGTGCCAGTAGCTGACGCTGTCCGGCGGGCGGATGTCCGTGAGCGTTCCCTCGTAGTGGCGCAGCCAGTGGTCGGCCTTGGGGTGCGCGGCGGCGGCGCGCCAGTCGATTTCGATGCCGAGGCCCGGCCGGTCCGACGGGTACATCAGGCCGTCCGCGAAGCGCACGTCCTCGTCCACCACGTCCTTGCGCCACGGCACGTCGTCGAAGAGCGTCTCGTGGATGCAGTAGCCCGGCGTGGAAACGCCGAGGGCGAGCGTGACGGCGTTCGCGACCGGTCCGCTCGGGTTGTGCGCGCAGAACGGCACGTGCCGCGCGTCGCATATCGCCGCGATCTGCTTCATGCCCGTGATTCCCCCGGCGTGGGACGAATCCGGCTGCAGGTAGTCGCACGCGCGCGCTTCGACGGCGTCCAGGATCTGCTGCGCCGTGTACAGGCGCTCGCCGCACGCGATCGGCACGCGGACGCGCGACCTGACGTCCGCCAGCGCCTCCAGCGTGTCCGGTATCACGGGCTCTTCCACCCAGTACGGCGAAAACTCTTCGAGCGCGTGGCAGATGCGCAGCGCGGTCGGCACGTCGAACCGGCCGTGGCACTCGATCAGGATTTCCGCCTTGCCTTCCACGGCGCCTTTCACGGCGGCGACGCACCGCATCGCCTTCTTGAAATCTTCCGGCGGCAGCTGGCGGTAGTTTTTGCCGAACGGGTCCCACTTGAGGCCGCGGAAGCCCTTTGCGACCGCGGCCGCCGCCTTTTCGGCGAATTCCTCCGGTTCCTTCGCGCCGGAGAACCAGCAGTTGGCGTAGCACGGCACGCCCTCGCGGCACTTGCCGCCCGCCAGTTTCCAGACCGGCATCCCGAGCGCCTTGCCCTTGACGTCCCACAGCGCCATGTCCACCGCCGAAAGCGCGCTCATGAGCACCGGGCCGCCGCGCCAGTAGGCGTCGCGGTAGTTCTGGTGGAAAATCCACTCCGTGTCGAACGGATCCCTGCCGACGAGCGCGTGCTCCAGGTCCGCCACCGCGCCGACGAGGGCCGACTCCTTGTATTCGAGCGTCCCCTCGCCGATTCCGGTTGTTCCCTCGTCGGTTCCGACTTCGACGAAAACCCAGTTGGTGCGGAAGCAGTCGACGACCGCCGTCCTGATCGACGTGATTTTCACGCTTTTGTCCCCTTTCGTCCCGTCTTTCCGCCGCCTAGCAGTCGCAGTCCGGCGGCATGTGCTGGCAAGAGCAGCCGGCGTCGCACGTGACGATTTCGCCGGTCATGTTCGAGGAGTCGTCCGAAGCCAGGAACGCCACGACGCCCGCGATGTCCGCCCCCGACGCCTCGCGCCCGAGCGGGCAGTTCTTCCGCCGCCGCGCGGCGAGCGCCGGGTCGAGCACGTCCCACCGCTCCGTGTGGATGTACCCCGGCGCGCAGCAGTTCACGCGGACGCCGAGCGGCCCGAGGTCGAGCGCCAGCGAGCGCACGAGCGAATTGATCGCGCCCTTGCTCGCGCAGTACGCGGTGCGGTTGCGTATCGCGCGCCGCGCCGTGTTGGAGGAGAGGAAGACCACGACGCCGCGCGTTTCCTGCTTGAGGAAGAACCTGTTGCACGCTTCGCGCGTGACCTGGAAGCCGCCGAACACGTTCACCGCGAACACTTCGCGCATCATGTCCGCCGTCACGTCCAGCGGACCGCACCCGTGCAGCCCCTGGTTCGCGGCGTTGTTCACCAGCACGTCGAGGCGGCCGGCGCGCCGCTCGATTTCGTCGAACATTGCCGCGACCTGCGCGGCGTCCGAAATGTCGCAGACCAGGCCTTCCGCCGCCACGCCGCGCGCCGCGAGCGCTTCCGCGCCCTTGGCCGTCGACCCGGCCGACGCGCCGCAGAAAAACGTCCTCGCCCCTTCGCGCGCGAAACGCTCGACGATGTCGAGCCCCGTGTTGCGGTTCCCGCCCGTGACGAGCACGGTCTTTCCTTCGAATCTTTTCATCCCGGTTCCGGTCCCTCTGCGCCGCAATACTACCGCATCGCGCAATCCGCGGCAACGCCCCGCGCGCGCAGTTGCCGTTCCCGCCGTCTGCCGCTAGAATCGGACGCGGCGGCGCGGTTGCGGCCGCCGCGAGCATGAGATGAAAAAGGCGACCGGCCAAATACGCTCGGGCGACGCCCCGCCGACCGTGCTCTGTTTCGGATTCGAAACGGAGTCGCCGGGGGCGAATCTCGCGCTCGACGGAATCCGCCGCTACGCCAAGGGCCGCGGATGGAACGTCGAGACGTTCCGGGACGGCCAAGCCGCGCCGGAGGAAGTCCGCGCGGTCCTCGCCCGCAAGCGCCCGCTCGGCTGCATCGTGAACGACTTCCACGGCGACGGTCGCTACCCGCCCGGACTGTTCGGCTCCACGCCCGTCGTCACATTCGACTCCCCCGACCCGCCGCGGCGGGGGCGCGGCCCGGCCGTCGTGTGCGACAACGCCGCGGTCGCCCGGGCCGCTTTCGCCGAGCTTTCGGCCGGGC
>JAFUXX010000143.1 GCA_017476965.1 Kiritimatiellia bacterium
TACGGACGCCCCGGTGCGCCTCTCCGTGGCGCTCGACCCGGCGGAGGAGGGCCGCCTCTCGCTCGTCTGCCTCGCGTTCCGCAGTTGGAACGAATCGCCCGCCGCGCCGTCGCAGGGCGGCGCCGCCGCGCAGGACAGGTTCGCGGGCACCGCGCCCTCGGTCGCCGACGGCGAAAACCTCGACGTGCCCACGTGGCTGCGCCGCAACCTCCACGTTTCAGTAAGCTAGCGCCCAGCGCCGCCGCGGCCCCGCGGCGGCCCGGAGCCTCGAAAGGACTACCCGCAAATGAAGTGGACAATCAGGAAATTCCGCCAGTGCAAGGGCGGCGAACCGCTCGGCCTGGTGACGGCGTACGACTACGTGACGGCCCGTTTCGCCGCGCGCGCCGGCGTGCCGCTCGTGCTCGTGGGCGACTCGCTCGCCACGACCGCGCTCGGCCACTCCACCACCCTGCCCGCCACGATGGACGCCATGATCCACCATGCCGAGGCCGTGCGCCGCGGCGCGCCCGACGCGCTCGTGGTGGGCGACATGCCGTTCCTCTCGTACGCGACGGTGGAGGACGCCGTCCGCAACGCCGGCCGCTTCCTCCGCGAAGCGGGGTGCGACGCCGTAAAGCTCGAAGGCGGCGTTTCCAAGGCACCGGCCATCGCCGCGCTCGTCGCGGAGGGCATCCCCGTCCAAGCCCACATCGGCCTCCAGCCGCAATCGGTCAAGAGCACGGGCTACGCGGTGCGCGGGCGCACGCCGGACGACGCCGCCGCGCTCGGCCGCGACCTCGACGCCGTTTGCGAAGCCGGCGCGTTTTCCGTCGTGCTCGAAGGCGTCGTGCCCGAGGTCGCCGCGGAGCTCACCGCGCGCGCCCCGATCCCCACGATCGGCGTTGGCGCCGGTTCGGGCTGCGACGCGCAGTACCTCGTCCTCGCCGACCTGCTCGGCCTAGGCGACGGCCCGCTGCCGAAGTTAGCCAAGTCGTACGCGCACCTGGCGGACGACGCCGTCGCGGCGATTTCGGCCTACATGGCCGAAGTTTCCGCGCGGAAATTCCCCGACGCCGAACACTCGTACTGAGCGTCCGGCGCCGGTCGCGGACGCCGCTACTTCAGGTTGTCCGCGAAGAACGCGGCGATGCGGTCGTGCGGTATGACGCCCGCTTCGTCGTCGTACAGGTCCACGTGCGAAGCGCCCGGGACGATCAGCAGTTCCTTGTTGCCGGCCTTGGCGCTTTCGCCGCGGACCGCGATGCCGGTCATCTTCCCGAACGCGTATTCGGAGAAGTAGCGCGAGTGAGCCTTCTCGCCGTGCACGAGCAGGACGGGAGTCTCGATCTCGTTCGCGTACGAAAGCAGCGGCATGTTGAGGAACGACTGGCATCCCGTCGCGTTCCATCCGTCGTTGGAGTTGCCGCTGCGCTCGTGGTAGCCGCGCGGGGTCTTGTAGTACGCGTAGTAGTCCTTGACGAACTGCGGTGCGTCGTCCGGCAGCGGATCGACCACGCCGCCGGCGCGCTTGTACGTCCCGGCGCGGAAGTCCTCCGTGCGCTGCGCGGCCATCGCCCGGCGCGCTTCCATGCGCTGCGCGGTCGTGTCGGCGGAGCCGAAGTAGCCCTCGCGCGTAACCTTCGTCATGTCGTACATCGTCACCGCGACCGTCGCCTTGATGCGCGGGTCGAGCGCGGCGGCGTTCACCGCCATGCCGCCGAAGCCGCAGATTCCGAGGATGCCGATTCTTTCCGGATCGACGTCGTCGCGCACGGACAGGCAGTCCACCGCCGCGAGGAAGTCCTCGGTGTTGATGTCGGGCGAAGCCATGCGGCGCGGGAACCCGCCGCTCTCTCCCGTGAACGACGGGTCGAACGCGATCGCGAGGAAGCCGTGTTCGGCGAGATGCTGCGCGTAGAGTCCGCTCGACTGCTCCTTCACGGCTCCGAACGGGCCGGACACCGCGACGGCCGGGAACTTGGCCGGTGCGGCGCCCGCCTCCTGCTTGGGCTTGTAGAGGTCCGCGGCGAGAAGGATCCCGTAGCGGTTGCGGAACGAGATTTTGCAATGCTCGACCTTGTCGCTCTCCGGGAACACCTTGTCCCAGCCGGCCCCCCCGGTCTCGTCGAGCAGGATTTCGCCGGGCGGCATCATCGCGATCTTTTCGGCCTTGGCGTCTTCGAGCGTGAAGCACATCATGCGGTGGCCGGGCTGCTTGTCGTATATGCGGCGCAGTCCCGGCGACGCTTCGAGGAACGTTTCTTCGAGCGCCTCGCGCTTCGCGCCTTCGGCGAAGACCGCGCGGCCCGTCCAGCGCAGCCACTCGCCGCCGTCGAGCGCGACGACTTCGCACTTCGGATTCGCGGCGAGCTGGCGGTAGACGTTCTTGAACTCCCCCACCCCGAGCCAGACTTTGCCGTCTGCGACGTGGTGCGCGCCGAGCGGACGGAGCTTGGGCTGGTCGCCGTCGGCCGTGGCGAGGAAGAATGCACCGGACTTCGAAAGGAATTCGTCGATTTTCATGGCTGGGCTGTCGGGTTGTGCGGCCGCGGGATCCGCCGCGGCGGCGGGCGCGGTGAACGCAGTCGCCGCCGCAGTGCACGCAGCGGCCATCACCATGGCTGTCGTTTTCATTGCGTCGTTGCTCCTTGTCGTCGGGGCTGGCCGCCCCGGCACGGCCAAGTCTGCCAAAAATTCCCCAAAATCACAAATTCCGGTTTTCGATGATTCGCGATTGGTTTTTCTTGTGCCGGAACGCGGCGCGGATCGGCGCTTTATCGGGAGGGGGCGTTGTGATACGATTGCGGCCCATGAACACGAACGACCAAGGGATGATGTCCCTCGAAGAAGCCCGCGAGTTCTTTTCGGGCGACAGGTTCGCCACCGAAAACGGCATGGAGATCGTCGAGCGCGACGCCGACCACGCCGTGACCGCGATGACGCTCGCCCGCCGCCACCTCAACGCGAACGGCGGCATAATGGGCGGCGCGATTTTCACGCTCGCGGACTTCGCGTTCGCGGCCCTCATCAACGACAGGAACCGCAAGGCCGTGGCGCAGCAGGTGTCGATCAACTTCCTGTCCGCGCCGAAGGGCTCGCGCCTCGTCGCCACGTCGCACTACCGCAGGAACGGCCGCAGTTCGTGCGTCGTCGTGGTGGACGTCGCGGACGACACCGGCCGCGACGTCGCGCAGTTCGTCGGCCTCGGCTTCAAGCTCCAGGGCTGAGCCCCGCCGCACCACGCCCCCGCCCGCCGCGCCGA
>JAFUXX010000144.1 GCA_017476965.1 Kiritimatiellia bacterium
GTAGGAGGCGGCGAGGGTGCCGTCTTCGGCGACGTAGGCGGTGACGTTGCCGTTGGCGTCGTAGCACGGGAAGTAGTACGCGCCGTCGATGGAAACGGCGAGGAGTCCGCCGACGCCGCCCGCGCCGTGGAGCGTGTCGGAGAGGTCCGGCCCCCACAGGTACGCGATGCGGTTGGTGGTGGCGGAGATAGAAGCACCGGAGCCGTCAGCGGAAGTGATGGTCCCCGAGTGATACGTCACGACGGTTTCGAGAATCGGGTTCCAGTCGTCGTAAACGTAGCGGCGGGTTTCGGAGGGAATCCACGATTCGGTCGTCGCGTCCCATGCATCGACGGACTTCTCCGCCCGCCGGGAGCGCCAGTCGTAGGCGTTCCGGACGCGTTTGGAGCCGTTGGCGGGAATCAGGGGCATGGTGGAGACAAGATGTTGGCAGGGCTTCATTCGAAAAACTGGAAATCAGATTCGAATTTATCGAATGGCATCGTGAAATCAATGAGATTCGTCACGCTTTTTCCGTTGCTGCAATCTATGATGAGGCCCATTACGGACGATCCATCTCTGGACTGCTCGGCAAATAAGTGCTTGGGAAACGCATGAATAGTCCGAGCGTCAGCGGGAATCGGCACGATTGCCATGTAACGCCCGTCTGGCCCAACCACAAAATCGACAACCGCCTTGGTTTTCCCGGATCGAGACAACCGCCGCATGGTCCAACTTCGTTTTTTTGATCCGATCTCCATTGAATCAATGCGTCCGTGGACAAGGACTGGCTCGTATGCGGTCCAAGCATGCCCGGCTGCCAAAAAACAAGGTCCATTTTCACAAGGGATGTAGAATACGATGCGACTGCTCATGAAAGCCAGCCATTGGCAAAATTCGTTCACCGTCATGGATGCTGGAAAAGGGAAATCGACATATCCTTCGGCAAGCGTACGAAACGGGATGTTTCCTTGGACTCTGAACGACGACCATTCCTCGCCCAAAGATCTGACGCTTGGCTCGAGATCAAATTCGGCTAGGGAAACGAGTCCGGTCGGGAAATGAAAAACTTGGTTGATTTTTAATTCTTCCCAATTCCACCCGTCCTCACCTACGCTGGTCAAAGGAAATGGCTTTGGAGAGTTTATTTCCTGTACGAGGTTGGAATCCGCAAAGGCGACAAACAACCCGCAATTCGCTCCATCCCAAAAAAGATGTTCGTTTTTAGGAGGACGCCAGCAACCGCCAATGCCAAAAATGTCATCGGCATTTCCGGGAGGGTTGCATGGAGACTCCTCGGCTAGACATGTTAAGGAACAAAAGAACCCCACGAGAAAAAAAACGAATTGCTCAATCATCGTTGCTCCTTCCGGGAATCCTCCAATATCCAGGATTGGGATGCTGGGAATAGTGACCGGGCAAATTGTCTAAATCCGGGTTGCCGGGCTCCGAATAATACCCGCCCCAGCCCACATTGTGAGCGGTTTCGTGGACTGCGACTTCCGCCAAATCGTCAAGCGAATGGATTTGGCAAATGCACAATGTAGCGGTATTCGTCCATTTTTTTCGATGCCATTCCGGCTTGATTTCAAATTTTGGATTTCTTGATACCACAAGAACATCACGAAGGGTCTGGCCCTCTTCTTTGGTCTTACCGCGATATTCAGAATATTCAAATTTCTTCTTATTGTACCACTTGAAACAATCCTCGCTGTCATTCCCTTTTAGATAGAAAACCATGTGCGGCCAATTTTCGCGTATCGCAGATTGGAAGGGTTCCCTGATCTTTGAAACGAGGCCCTCGAAACGAGCTTCAATCTCGCTTTTAAGTTCGTCCAGTTTCCAATCCGGAAGATTTCTCCAGGATTGGTCGATTAAACGAATTAGCCCCAGTACGTCGAATTTCGACACCGGGTCGTTGGCGCAGAAGGCGTAGAGGTTGGCTCCGCCGGATTCTTCGATGGGGTCGCGGTTGAGGAAGCGGCCGAGGGTGGGGCTGTAGTAACGGTAGCCGTAGCAATAGAGGCCGGTCTCCGGGTCGTAGGGTTTCGTGGAAAAGCGGTGGGTGAAGGCATCGGCGAGGGGGCCGGTTTCGGAGGCGGTATTGCCGCAGGCGTCGTAAACGTAGGAGGCGGCGAGGGTGCCGTCTTCGGCGACGTAGGCGGTGACGTTGCCGTTGGCGTCGTAGCACGGGAAGCAGTACGCGCCGTCGATGGAAACGGCGAGCAGTCCGCCTACGCCGCCCGCGCCCTGGAGCGTGTCGGACAGGTCCGGTCCCCACAGGTACGCGATGCGGTTGGTGGAGTCCTGCGTCACGACGGTTTCGAGAATCGGATTCCAGTCGTCGTAAACGTAGCGGCGGGTTTCGGAAGGAATCCACGATTCGGTCGTCGCGTCCCATGCATCGACGGACTTCTCCGCCCGCCGGGAGCGCCAGTCGTAGGCGTTCCGGACGCGTTTGGAGCCGTTGGTCGGGGCAATGGGCATGGCGGTGACGAGGCGGTTGTCGTCGTCCCAAGTGTACGCGAAGTACCCGTCGGAAAGCAAATTGCCGTCGGGGTTATCTTGGAAAAACGGATTTTCACTAAAATTTGCGGAATTCATTCCGATTCCATCCCAACAGGAGCAAGTGGCAAAAGATTCTTTGCCTTCGCCATTCTATAAAAATCCGACTTTTTCGTGAAAAAACTGTACTCATGGCGGTTGTTCTCCATGACAAATGTAATATCGTACCAACAATTCAATTTCGCGGAAACAGGGATTGGAAACAATATGACTGAACGGTAATTTTTATACGCTTCTGTAATCGTAACTGTCGTGCCTTTTGGGATGCAAACCCTGTCATCGGCATAATACTGGTTTTCAGCCATGAAAGGACGAATGGCGTCGGAAAGATATACGCGCATTTTTTCATTTGCAGAATAGCATTCTACTGGCTTCACATTTTTTCGATCCACCGAAACAAACAAGTCTCGAGTTGTTTTGTGTTCCCCGTAAAATGCCCGGTCTTTCTTTAGGATTTCGTTTTCCAAAGATGCAAATTCATAACCGCACAAAAGGCATCCTGATGAAAAAAGGGAAAAGGCAAATATCGCGCATGATCGAGCCAAGTTCATTTCTTCTCTCCTAAATCGAATCCAAGAAAATTCACCCCGAAATATCCATGAAACCGCATTGCAACCTTTTTCCATTCTTTTTCAAAATCGACTGTGCGAGGTGGATACGGGAGAGGTCTGACAATCGTCGCCTTGCTATAACATTGCATCATGTTCAAATAAGCGATTTTGTAGCCATTGCTCTTGACGGCCAACTGGACGGACATCTGGCGAATGCCCTCGGTCTGCGCCCCATTGACCAGCCAACCGTCGGGAGAACCATGTCCGTATACCGTCATTCCCCATAAGTCGCCTTTGTTTCTATACACGGCCGACATCAATTCCGATATTGTCGACGCATTTTCGACTTTTCTGCTACCGGATGTGAAGAGATCCGTTCCCCAGAACGAGCCCAGAGTTCCGCCCAGATTCACGAGCCTGTCGTATGCACCGCCACCACGCAGCAAGTCCGCATCAATCCAGACATTCGGGACGGAGACGAAACAGATCGCGGAGACCGAAGAGGTTGGTGAAACACGATTCTTTTTGGATTCTTCAATCGTCTTTCCGGCTTTGGCCCACTTTGAAAATTCGGACCGCTCCAATTCGACGA
>JAFUXX010000145.1 GCA_017476965.1 Kiritimatiellia bacterium
CGTGTCGGCGGCGGCCGCCTCCGTCCCGGTTTCGGCGGCGAGCGCCGCGGCGGCGCCCGCCGCTTCGCCCATGCAGAAGCAGATCGGCATGATGCGCACCGAGGCCTGCGCCTCGTGCGAAGCGCCGATGCAGCGGCCCGCGACGAGGAGGTTGTCCAGCTCGCGCGGCAGGAGGCTGCGGTACGGGATCGTGTAGTACAGCCCCGGCGGGAAGTACCAGTGGCTCGTGCCGGAGCCGTCCGGCGAGTGGATGTCGATGTCGTAGTTGCCCGCCGCGACGCCGTCCGGGAACTTGGTCCCGGCGACGATCTCCTCGCGCGTCAGCACGTGCCGCGCCTCGATCATCCTGCTCTCCCGCGCGCCGATCGCGGCCGCGGTCGAGACGAGCGAAGAGCCGCGGAACGGCGCGAAGTTCTCCTTGAGGAACTTGAACGTCTCCACGACCTGTTCGCGAGCGGCCGCCTCCGCCGCCGAAACGGCGAACGGGTCGGTCGGGTCCGCCTTCACGATGCGCGTCGTGTTGAAGTGCACCACCCCCGGGACGCGCGTGCGGAACATGAGGACGTCCTCCCGCGGGTTCTTGATCCGCCCCTCTTCCTTGAAGCGGCGGTAGACGTCGCAGATTTCC
The DNA here is from genome assembly GCA_017476965.1 of Kiritimatiellia bacterium. GTDB lineage: Bacteria > Verrucomicrobiota > Kiritimatiellia > RFP12 > UBA3636 > UBA3636. The sequence goes on from JAFUXX010000145.1 coordinate 629, forward strand.
CCGCGCATCGCCATCGCGCCATCGACGTCCGCGTTGCAGACGCGGAAGCTCAGCGTCATCGGCTGGCAGAGCGAGTCGCACTCGCGCCCGACGCGGAACGCGACGCCCGCGAGGGCGGAAAGCGTCGCGTCGCCCGTGGCGTCCACGAACGTCCGCGCGCGGAACGCCAAGGGGCCTGCGACCGTCGCGGCGACCACGGCCTCGACGCGCCGCCCTTCGGTCTTGACTGCGCAGACCGACGCGTGGAACAGCACCCGCACCCCGGCCTCGGCCGCCTTGCGGTCGAGGATCACCTTGAGCGACTCCTCGTCGATTTCGCACCCGCCCGCGTACGGGCCGCCGTACACGCCGTCGCGGAGGATGTCGCCGAAAATCTCGCGGAAGAACCCTGCGCTGAGTTCGAGCGTCTTGCGCCCGCCGTTTTCCTCGACCGTCGTCGTCCACGGCATGAACGGCGTGACGAGGCACCGCGTCGCCGAACCGCCGAGGGACCCGCTTTGCTCCACGAGAAGGGTCTTGAGCCCCCGCCTCGCGGCCGTGACCGCCGCCGCGCAACCAGCCGGACCGCCCCCCGCCACCACGAGGTCGTACGATCCGCCGTCCTTCGCTTCGATTTCGAGCTTCACCTGCAGTTTCCTCCCGGCTCCTCCGCCGTTTTCCGCCCGCAATCATATCCGAACCCTCCCCCCGCCGCAAACGGCGGCGGGGTATTGATTTCCGGCAGGGTTTGCGGTAGCATTTCCCGCAACGACCAACAATCGAAGCATTACCATGTCACGCATCTGCGCCATTTGCGGCAAGACGCCGCACACCGGCAACCGCATCGTCCGCCACGGTCTCGCCAAGTACAAGGGCGGCATCGGCCTCCACACCACGGCGGTCACGCCCCGCCGTTTCCTCCCCAACCTCCACCGCGTTCACGCGCTCGTGGACGGCACCCCCCGCACCATCGACGTCTGCGCCGCCTGCATCAAGGCCGGCCGCGTCGTGAAGGCGCCGGCTCGCAAGGCCGCCCCCGAAGCGCAGGCGTAGCGCGCCTCAAGCACCAGCCCCGGCCATGAAGCCCCTCAGTCCCCTTCCCGTCGCGCCGGACGTCACGTCCGCCGCCGCGCCCCAGGCAAGCGCCGGGGCTTCCGAGCTTCCCGCCGAGTCCCCCGTCCGCCAGCCCGAAGGCATCGGCGGGGTCCGCGAGATGGACACGGCCGACATTCCGCCCACGGACATCCTTTTCGAGTGCCCGAAGTGCGGCAAGTCGCTCTCCATCGAGCCTCGCGGAGCCGGGCTCGTGATCAACTGCACCCGCTGCGGCGAACCAGTCGCCGTCCCCATCCCCGAAGGCATGGAGATCGACGACGTGGACGCCACGCAGGAGGAGCTCGCGGCCCAGCTGCAGCGCCTCCGCCGCAACCTCGACGCCGCGCAGTCCCGCGTGGCCGAGCTGGAGGAGGAGGTCGCGCTCCTGCGCGGCTTCCGCGACTCCGCGACGAAGGGCGCGGAAACGCGGGCCGCTTCCGTCACCGCGTTCAAGGCCGACCTGCTGCACGCGCTCAAGGAACAGGAGTCCGCGCTTTCTCACCTGCGCGAAGCGGTCGCGCTTTCGGCCGATCTGGCGGCACCTCCGGTGCCGGATTCCGGTGCCACGGACGGCGCCGGCGCCTGACGGAGCCGCGCATCCCGCGCAGGCCCCCGCCGGGGAAACGCGCTCCGCGGCCGTTCGCGCC
>JAFUXX010000146.1 GCA_017476965.1 Kiritimatiellia bacterium
CGAAGCTCGTGCCGCCGCCGAACCAGCCCCGCCTGCATTTCTGGGTGCCGGACGACTGGGCGGACCGCTACGCGGAAAAGGGCGTCGTGCCGCTCGCGCTCTCCGTGAACCTCGTCGGCGCGAAACCCTCGCCATGCACGCTGCGGGACATCGTTTCGCGCAAAGTCCACCTCGACCGGACCCCGGGCGAAGACGACCTGCTCTTCACCCTGGAGCGCATATTCCCCGTCGCGCTGCCAGTCGCCGAGGGGCGGACGCTCGCCCTCGACCGCAAGGCGTTTTTCTCCGTGCTGGAGCGCATGGCGGAAAATTCCATTCCCATGCGCCCGGCGCACGGCGACCCGGTGTACGTGCTGCCGCCTGAAAAGGCGCTCAAGACCGTGCTGCACGTGCGGCTCGACGAGCCGACCGGCCGCCTCGCGCTGCGCCTCGAAACCGCGATCGAGATGGAGGAAGGCGGGCCGCGCCCGCGCATCTTCACGTACCGCGACGCCGTCGACTGGCGCGACGACGCGGCCTACGCGCTGCACGAAGGTGTCCTGTACCCGTTGCAGCGCGTGATTCCCTCCGCCTTCGGCGCGGTGTACATGCAGGACGAGTACCTGCTGCCGCGGCGCGAAACGATGGACTTCGTCACGCGCCAGCTCGGCAAGGGCGGGAAATTCGCGGGCAACATGAAGCCGCTGCGCGAAATCCTCGGCGCGGACGGGCTCGTCTCGACCGTCGACGAATCGGTCTTCACCGTGAAGCCCGGCCGCCCGAAGTTCCTGCTCGAAGTTTCGGGAAGCCCCGCTTCGCTCATGCTTTCGCTCAAGGCGGTGTACGCGGGGCTCCCGGCCTCGGGAGGGGAAGCGGAAGGCGCGCCGATCGTGGTGGACGTCGTGGCGGGCAACCCGTCCGACCGCTTCACCGTGCCGGATCCGGACGACCTGTTCCTCTACTGGGGCCGCAACAGGCTCGTGGAGCGGCGCGCCGTGCAGCGCCTGGCGGGCTTCGGCCTGGCGGTGTCGGACGGAGACGAAGAAACGCCGCCGGACAAGCGCGTGTGGCGCCTGCCCAAGATCGTGGGCGACGACAGGGTGCTGGACTTCTTCGGCGGCACCGCGCCGTCCCTCTCGCGCCACAACTGGCGCATCGTGCTGGATCCGGGGCTGCAGGCCTTCGCCAAGACTTTCGTGCGCGTCGCCCCTCGCATCACCGTGGCGTCCATCCCGGGCGCCAACGCGTTCGAGCTGGGGTACAGGCTCGCCTCCTCCAACGGCAAGTTCTCCATCACCGACGCGGAGTACAAGTCCACCGCGCCGAACCACTCGTGGTGCTACCACGATGGGCGCGTCGTGCTTTTCGACCGCGCGGCGATCGAGGACCTCAACTCGGTGCTCGCCGAATGCACCAACACGCGCGGGCGCCCGCGCGCCGACAAGGGGGAAGGCCCGGGAGCCACGCGGCGCATCGCGGACACGTACACGCACTTCGTCAAGAGCGTCATCGACTCGCTCGCGTCGAGCGGCGTCGTGATCGAAAGCGCGCCGGAGAGCTGGCTGCACGAGGCGGACATCGAGGCGATCCGCGCCGAGCTGCAGCCCGCGGTCCTCGGCGAACCGGTCAAATCGCTGCTGCGCCCGTACCAGAAACTCGGCGTCGCGTGGCTGCGCTACCTCGAGCTCAAGGACCGCGGCGGCATCCTGGCCGACGAAATGGGCCTCGGCAAGACGATCCAGACGCTGGCCTGGATTTCGCTCAAGCGCCTGCGCGGCGAAGGCCCGGCGATCGTGGTGTGCCCGACGTCGCTCGTCTTCAACTGGGTGCACGAAGCGCGGCACTTCACGCCGGAGCTCAAGACCGTCGCCATGGCGGGCGCGGGGCGGCGCGAGCTGTTCGGCGAACTGCAGGGCGCGGACCTCGTGGTCACCTCCTACGCCCTCATGCGGCGCGACATCGAGGAGTACCGGGCGATCAAGTTCTCGGCCGTGGTCCTCGACGAAGCGCAGAACATCAAGAACCGCAACACGCAGAACGCCAAGAGCGTCAAGCGCCTCAACCACGACGCCGCGCGCCTCGTCGTGACCGGCACCCCGGTGGAGAACACGGTGGCGGACCTCTGGAGCGTCATGGACTTCCTGATGCCCGGCTACCTCGGGCGCTACGAGACGTTCAAGCGCAACTACGAGGAGCCTCTCTCCGGCCCGCCGGAAACGGGCGAGTACATCGACGCCTCCGAGCGCCTCCACGACAAGCTCGCGCCGTTCATCCTGCGCCGCCTCAAGAAGGAAGTGGCGAAAGAGCTGCCGCCCAAGATCGTCAAGACCTCCTGGTGCGAGCTCACGCCCGAACAGCGCGCCGTGTACGACAGGATCCTCGACGAATCCCGCCGCGAAGTCACGGGCGCCGTGCACGCGCAGGGCTTCGAGAAGAGCCGCATGATCATCCTCACGGTGCTGCTGCGCCTGCGCCAGGTCTGCTGCCACCTCGGCCTGGTGGAGGACTCCGCGCGCGCGGAGCGCCCCTCGGGCAAGCTGGAGCACATGATGCAGATCCTCGACGAGGCGACGAGCGCCGGGCACCGCGTGCTCGTGTTCTCGCAGTTCGTGAAGATGCTCGGCATCCTGCGCGACGAGCTGCGCGCCCGCGGCATGGATTTCTGCTACCTCGACGGCGCGTCCAAAGACCGCATGGAGCAGGTCCAGCGCTTCAACGCCGACCCGTCCATCCCGGTGTTCCTCATATCCCTCAAGGCGGGCGGCGCCGGCCTCAACCTCACCGGCGCGGACGAAGTGATCCACTTCGACCCGTGGTGGAACCCGGCCGTCGAGGACCAGGCCACGGACCGCGCCCACCGCATCGGGCAGAAGAACACGGTCTACTCCCTGCGCCTCATCACGGTGGACACCGTCGAAGAGCGCGTCCTGCAGATGCAGCGCCGCAAACGCGCGATCATCGACTCCGTCGTGGGCGGCGACGAGCAGACGATGTCCAAGCTGACCTGGGCCGACGTGCAGAAACTGCTGGACATCGAGTAGCGAAAAAATTTCGGTTGACCTTTCCGGCCGTTTGGGGGATACTTCCCCGCGTTTCGCCTTCCCCGTCCCGGCACGGGTCATGGTTGGAGAGCGCGCCCGCATAGCTCAGTCGGTAGAGCGCGTCCTTGGTAAGGACGAGGTCATCGGTCCGATTCCGATTGCGGGCTCCATCCAAAACCAATCTCACCCAACCCAACAACCCAAACAGAAGAAACAAGAGGCAGAACCATGGCCAAGGAAAACTTCGTC
>JAFUXX010000147.1 GCA_017476965.1 Kiritimatiellia bacterium
CCCGTCCCGCTCGCGCTGCGCGTCGCGGCCGCGGTACCGTGCGGCGGCGCCGCGGCTTTGGCGGCGGCGCTCGTGCTGCGCGGACTCGACTGGATTTCCGTGAACGTCGATCTCGACGGGGAGGACTCCGATGGCGCCGAGGCGGACTGGTGACGAAGCCGCGCGGGCGACGCTCGCCGCGCGCCTGCGCTTCGCCCTCCTGTGCCTGGCGGCGCTCTCCTCGCTCGCCTTCCTGCTCATGCGCCTGCACGACGTGCAGGTGCGCGACCGCGATTCGTACGCGAGCGCGCAGGACCGCACCAGCCTGCGCCGCGTGCGCCTCCCCGCCACGCGCGGGCGCATCCTCGACCGGAAGGGCCGCGTCCTTGCGCGCAGCGTCCCGCGGTTCTGCGCGGCGCTGTACCTCGACGAACTCCGCGCGCCCGGCAAGTGGAGCAACACCGTCGCGCGCATCGACGCGCAGATCGACGAACTTTCCCGCGTCCTCGGCCGCCCGCGCGAAATCGGCCGCGACGCGATCTGGAAGCACCTCAAGCTCCGCCGCCCCATCCCGCTCGTCGCGTTTTCCGACCTCGGCGAGGCCGAAATGGCGCGCCTCGCGGAGCTCGTGGAGCCGCTGCGCGGCGTGGACTTCTTCGTCCGGCAGGACCGCGAATACCCGTTCGGCGACCTCGCCTGCCACGTGATCGGCTACGTCGGCAAGGGCACGCCGGACACCGGGCCGCGCACCGGTTCGGAGCCCGTGCCGGGGCCGGACGAAAGCGGCGAGCGCCCGTTCGACTACCTGCTGCCGGACCTCGTCGGCCGCAGCGGCGTGGAAAAGAATTTCGACGAAACCCTTTCCGGCCGCGGCGGCGCGCAGCTTCTGCGCATCGACGCGCTCGGCTACAAGCGCGAGACCATCCCCGCGGCGGCGCCCGAGCCCGGCCGCGACGTCACGCTCGCGATCGACGCTTCGGTGCAGAAGGCGGCGGAGGACGCCCTCGGCGACAACCTCGGCGCGGCGGTCGTGCTCTCCGTCACAGGCGACACGCTCGCGCTCGCGAGTTCGCCGCGCTACGACTTGCGGTCGTTCGTCCCCGTGCTGCCGGGATCGGTCTGGGAGCGCCTTTCGTCGGACCGGAATTCGCCGCTCGTGAACCGCGCGCTCTCCGGCACGTATCCGCCGGGCTCCACCGTGAAGCCGGCCGTGGCGCTCTCCGCTCTCGCGGCCGGCGCGATTTCGCGCGATTCCGCCTTCATGTGCGACGGCGGCATCCACGTCGGCTCCCGCCGCATCAAGTGCTCCAGCCGCTGGGGCCACGGGTACCTCGGCATCTCGCGCGCGATCGCCGTTTCGTGCAACCCGTTTTTCATCGAAACCGGCCTGCGCATGGGCTGGGAAGGCGCGAAGGGCCTGCGCGCCGCGTACGACGCGCTCGGTTTCGGACACGCCCCGCGCATCGGCATCGAAGTCGGGTCCGGTTTCCTGCCTTCGGACGAGTGGAAGCGGCGCCACGGCCAGGGGCGCTGGCTCGACGGCGACACGGCCAACGTCTCGATCGGGCAGGGCGGCCTGACCGTGACTCCGCTCCAGGCCGCCCGCATGGCGCTCGCGATCGCGACGGGCGGCAAGGTCATGGAGCCGCGCCTCGTCCTCGGTTCCGGCGACGGCCTCGCGCCGGCCCCGCCGCCGCAGGAACCTTTGGCGACCATGCCGTGGCGCGCGGCGGACGTGGCGCTCGTGCGCGCCGGAATGATCGCCGCCGTCGAGGACCCGCACGGCACCGCGCGCCGTCTCAAGATCGGCTGGCTGCCGGGCCGCATCGCGGCCAAGACCGGAACGGCCGAGTACGGCTTCGCGAATTCGAAGAACTTCGCATGGACGATCGCATTCGCCCCGGCGGATTCCCCGCGCTGCGCCATCGCGGTCGTGGCCGAAGATTCGGACCACGGCGGGCAGACCGCCGCATCGATCGTGCGCAAGATTCTCGTCGCGCTGTTCCCGCCGCCGCCCGGCTGGGAAGACGCTGACGATCCCGAAGCCAGGGCCGCCCCTGAATCCGCGCCGGAGGCGGCCGAGGAGCCCGAAGATGTCGAAACCGGAGAAGGAGGTCCGGAGCAGGAATGAACGCGCAAACTGCGGCAACCGTCTTTTCCGGAATCGTCGGAGGCGTCGGCATCTTCCTCGTGGGGATGAAGTTCCTCTCCGAAGGGATGCAGGCGCTCGCGGGGCCGCGGCTCGCGCGGTTCGTGAACGCCGTCGCCGGCAACCGCTTCCGCGCGGCGCTGGCGGGCGTGGCCGTGACGCTCGCGTTCCAGTCCAGCTCCGCCACGACGGTCATGGCGGTCGGCTTCGTGGACGCCGGGGCGATGTCGCTGCTCTCCGCGCTCGGCGTCGCCGTCGGCTCGCACGTCGGCACCACGCTTTCGCTCTGGGTGCTCGCGCTCGACGTCGCCAGGTTCGGGCTGCCGCTCGTCGGGTTGTCGGCGTTTCTCTACATCTTCGCCAAGAAGACCCGCCCGCACGAAACCGGGCGCGCCCTGCTCGGCCTCGGCATGCTCCTCTACGGCATGCAGCTCATGGGCGCGGGGTTCGCTCCGCTGCGCGACGCGGAGGGCGTCCGCGCGTTTCTCGCGAGGTGCGACGCGTCTACGACAGCAGGCTTCGCCGCCGCGGCGCTCGCGGGCACCCTCGCCACGGCCGTGATCCAGTCCTCCGCCGCGATGGTCGTGATCGTCATGGGCCTTTTCTCCGCGGGCGTGGTGGACTTCCCCACGTCCGTGGCGCTCGTCCTCGGCTCCAACGTCGGAACGACGGCCACTGCGCTTCTCGCGAGCGCCGGCGGCAGCCGCCGCGCCGTGCGCGCCGCGGTCGGCAACACGCTTTGCGCG
>JAFUXX010000148.1 GCA_017476965.1 Kiritimatiellia bacterium
CTGTTTCCGGAATACGATCCGGCCAAGGACGCCATGCCGGAAGCCGCACGCCCCGCCTAGCGGCCGCTCCCGGCAACACGAACATCATCCTCTCGTCAGGGAGCGCGGAACCAGCACAACCCCTATCCCTGACCGAATACACCGCCGCGCCGCGCGGGCGCTCCCGCCGTCAGGCGAAAAGCTTGGAGAGGCGCATGAGCGAAAGGCGGCGGCGCATGTACGGGTGCAGCCGCATGGCCTTCTCGACGAACTCCGGCGACTTGCCGATTTCGTCCGGAGTGCAGGCGCACCCCGCGGTGCGCATCGCGCGCTCGATTTCGTCCGCGGACGGGACGGAGCGCACGATGGCGCGGATTTCGGGCCAGGCGCGCTCCAGCGCGGCGGGGTCGATGCCGTCCACGATCGTGTCGGGCGTGTTGAGGCGGCGCACGTCGGGCGCGAGCGGGCCGTATTCGCGGTAGATCGAATCCCAGTCCGGAGTTTCGCGGCGGGCGCGGATCGAAGCGGCTTCGGCGAACTTTTCGTAGCGGCGCATGACGAGCAGCGTCGCGACGCCGACGTCCGTGCCGTGGAAATTCGGGGTCTTGCCCTCCGTGAGCTCCATGCACTCCCAGAAGTGGGCGAGGATGTGCTCCGTGCCGCTGCCGGGGCGCGAGGTCTTGGTGAAGCTCATCGCGACGCCGGTGAGCAGCAGCGCGTCGAACACCGCGGCGGCGCTCTCTTCGTCCTCCGCCAGCACGCGCGGCGCGAGGGCGAAGATGCGGTCCGCGGCCTCGCGGACGAGGCCCGCGACGTTTTCGCACAGGCTTTCGCCGGAAACGAGGTGCGAGACGCGCCAGTCCACGAGCGCGACGTACTTGGCCATCATGTCGCCGAATCCGGCGGACTTGAGCGCGGCGGGCGCCTTGGCCATTACCGCTGTGTCGGCGAGGATGACGTCCGGGCACTTGGCCGGATGCGTCGTCTTGAACACGCCGTCAACGATCGGGGCGGAGTAGGAGGCGAAGCCGTCCATGCTCGCCGCGGTGGCGAAGAGCGCGAGCGGGGCGTTCCTGCGGGCGCAGGCGAGGCGGCAGGGGTCGTGGGAAGAACCCGTGCCCACGGCCACGACGCCTTCCGCTTCGCCGGATTCGAGCGCCGCCTCGACGCGGCGGACGTCCTCCATCCGCGCGACGCGCAGGGAACCGTATTCGACGAGCTTCGGCTCGAAGCCGGCCTTTTCGAGCGACGGCACCACGCCGGGCGCGGCGCCGAAGCCTGCCTTGTCGCCGAGCACGAGAACCTTGCGCGGGAACCCCGCTTCGCGGAGCGCTTCGCCGGCGCGGTGCTGCAGGCCGCTTTCGACGCGCACCGCGCCGATGGCGCATTCGTGCGGCGAGCCGCACGCGCAGCCGCGGAATTTCGAAACGAGAGCCGGGATGTCGATCATTTCGCCGTCCTCCTGCTGCGGCTACGGACGGCGCTGGCCGGCCTTGAGTTTGCGGATCACGGAGAACATCGTGCTCGGGTAGTCGGACGAGAAGCCGTCGCACCCGAGGTCGAACAGGTCGAAATACGTCTGCTCCTTGTCGCCGCCCTCGAACGGGATGGAGCACACCGGGATGCCGTGCGCGTGGAATTCCCCGACGAGCTTCTTGATGTAGGAAGCGCGCGGGACGAACTTCTCCGCCGCTTCGGGGTTGCAGTAGGAGTGCAGCGACACGACCGAGATGCCGCGGAAGTCCGCCGCGCGCACCTGCTGCATGATCTTCTCGAAATGCGCTTCGAAGCGCTCGACGTCGGCCTGGTTGTGGTCCGGCGCGGGGACGGGCCACGTGCCGATCCAGAGCATGGCCTTGCCGCCGGGGACGGCCTCGGTCCATTCGATGCCCTTGGCGACGTCCTGCCCGGTGTAGTACACCTGGTCGAGCACACCCGCCTCGCGGGCCTTTTGGGCGATGTAGGCCGGGCCGGCGCCCTTTTCGTCCACGAAGCACAGCCACGTGGGGTGGCCCTTCATCGCGCCGAACACCGCCGAAATTTCCGGGATGCGGTGGTGGGCGAACTCCGGGGAGAGGTACGAGCCGACGTCCACGTCCTTGACCTGGTCCCAGGCCAGCTCCTCCGAAACCTTCTTGCCGGCGAACTCCGGCGGGAAGCCGCGCCCGGTGCGGTCGAGAGTTTCGTCGTGGAGCATGATGCCCACGCCGTCCTTCGTGCGGCGGCAGTCGCACTCCAGCGCGGAGCCGTTTTGCCAGCACCATTCGAACGTGTCGAGCGTGTTGTCGGGCCGCTCGAACTTGCCGCCGCCGCGGTGCACGTGGGACATGTACAGCAAGGCGGTGCGGTCGCGCGCCGGATCGTCGAACGGGTTGGTCCGGGACTTTTCTTCTTTTTCGTTCATTGCGGAGTGGTGGCTGTTTGCGGAAACCCGGGCGCGCGCGCTTGCGCGGCCCGGGAACCGCCCGGCGGGGCGGCTCGCCCCGCGTTGCCGGAAAATGTTATCCGGCGGCGGTTTGCCCGGCAATTGCAAATTTCCGGCTCCGAAGTTGCAAAAACCACGGATTCCAAGCCTGAACTTGTCGCGCTGACATGACGCGCTGGACGGGATTTCCCGCCCGGCGCGAAAAAATCGTCGCGGAAGCGATTTTTCGCTTGACCTTCGCGAAATATCTATCTATTATTAGATAGACATGCA
>JAFUXX010000149.1 GCA_017476965.1 Kiritimatiellia bacterium
CGCTCGGCATACGTCCGGAGTTCGGCGCGGTGGACACCTGCGCCGGAGAGTTCGAAGCCGTCACGCCGTACTACTACTCGCATTACTCGATGGACGCCGTCTGCGCCGCTCCGGCCGCCGCGGATGCGGACTGCGGCCCTTTCGCGCGTCCGGGCGCCGGCGCGCGGCCTCGCAAGGTCATGGTTCTCGGCGGCGGACCGAACAGGATCGGCCAGGGGATCGAATTCGACTGGTGCTGCTGCCACGCGGCGTTCGCGCTGCGGAAGATGGGCATCGAAGTCGTGATGGTGAACTCCAACCCGGAAACCGTCTCGACCGACTACGACACATCGGACCGCCTCTACTTCGAGCCGCTGACCTTCGAGGACGTGATGGAAGTCTACGAGCGGGAAGGATGCGACGGCGCGATCGTCCAGTTCGGCGGCCAGACTCCGCTGAACCTCGCCGAACGGCTGGAAAACGCGGGCGTGAGGATACTGGGCACGTCGCCGCGCGACATCGCGCTCGCGGAGGACCGCGACTTCTTCCGCGCCCTCGTCTCCGAAGTCGGCGTGAAGCAGCCGCCGAGCGGAATCGCGCACACCGTTGCCGACGCCATCGGGATCGCCGGCGAAATCGGCTATCCGGTGCTGGTGCGGCCGAGCTTCGTGCTGGGAGGCCGCGGCATGGCGATCGTCTACCGCGAAGAGCGCCTGCGCGAATACGTCGAAGAGGCGGCGAGGATTTCGCAAGGCCGTCCGATACTGATCGACAAGTTCCTCACGAACGCGATCGAGCTCGACGTCGATTGCGTGTCGGACGGAAGCGCCACCGTCGTGGGCGCGATCCTCGAACACGTCGAAGCCGCGGGGTGCCACAGCGGCGACGCCGCCGCGGTCACGCCGCCGGTGTCGCTCTCGCGTGAAACGGTCGCCGAAGTCGAGCGCATCGCGCGCACGTTCGCGGAGCGGCTGCACGTCTGCGGGCTGATGAACATCCAGCTCGCCGTGAAGGACGGCGAGGTGTGGATGATCGAGGTCAACCCGCGCGCATCGCGCACCGTCCCGTTCGTGTCGAAGGCGGTAGGCTGGTCGCTAGCCGGAGCGGCGTCGCGCTGCATGGCCGGGGAGAAGCTGGGCGCCGGGGCGGCGGAGGCCGCCGCGGTGGCGCTGCCTTACTCCTGCGCCAAGGAAGCGGTGTTCCCGTTCGTGAAATTCCCGGGCGCGGACATCACGCTCACGCCGGAGATGAAATCGACCGGCGAAGTGATGGCGTTCGGGCGCGACGCGGCGTCCGCCTACCGCAAGAGCCAGATCGCGGCGGGGAGTCCGCTGCCGCGGCCCGGCGACGGCGGGATAGTCATGTCGATCCGCGACGAGGACAAGGCCGCGGCCGTTCCGCTCGCGCAGAAGCTTTCGGCGACGGGCTACGAGATATGGGCGACGCGCGGGACCTCCACCGCGCTCTGGCGCGCGGGCGTGGAATGCAACGCGCTCTACCGCGTCGCGCTCGGCTCGCCCAACGCCCTCGACCTCATCCGCCTCGGCAAGGTCAAGTGGATAGTCAACACGCGCGAGGACGGCGAAATGGCCGCGCACGACAGCGCCAAGATCCGCCCCGCGGCCGTGCTGCACGGCGTCCCTGTGACCACGACGCTCGCGGGCTTCGCCGAGGCCGTGAAAGGCCTCGCCTCCGCGGACGGCGGGCCGGCGCCCGAAATGCTTTCCCTCCAGGAACTGCACTCCGGAATCCGGAGCGCCAAACAAAAACGGCAATGAAACTCATAATCGCATACATCCAGCCCGAAAGGCTGAACGCGGTGAAACAGGCGTTGTTCGCCCGCGAAATCTACAAGATGTCCGTGACGAACGCGCTCGGCTGCGGACAACAGGGCGGTTACGTCCACATGTACCGCGGCGCGGTCGAGGAGGTCTCGCTCCTCAAGAAGATGCGCCTCGCGATCGGCGTGAACGACGACTTCGTCGAGAAAACGATCGAGGCGATCGTGGAGGGGGCCAGGACCGGCGACATCGGCGACGGAAAGATTTTCGTGCTGCCGATGGAGGAATGCGTCCGCATCAGGACCGGCGAACGCGGTCCGGCGGCGATCGGTTAGTGGTTGGTGGTTGGAGGAGAATTTGCGATGGAAACTGAAATTGCAGCAACGGCCGTGCAGACGAACCTGAATGTCGTCTGGACGCTTATCGCGGGCATACTGGTCTTCACGATGCAGGCGGGCTTCGCCCTGGTCGAGACCGGGTTCACGCGGGCGAAAAACGCGGCGAACATCATGATGAAGAACCTGATGGACTTCGCGGCGGGCGCGCTCGCCTTCTACGTCCTCGGCGCGGCGCTGATGTTCGGCGCGTCGAAGGCGGCGGGCTGGCTCGGCTGGGGCGGGCTCGGGATGCCGTCGCTCTCGGCGGGCGAAGGGTCGTGGGACTGGACGTTCTTCTTCTTCCAGACGATGTTCGCCGCCACGGCCGCGACGATCGTCTCGGGCGCCGTCGCGGAGCGCATCGAGTTCAAGAGCTACCTCGTCTACTCGGTACTCGTCTCCGCCGTGGTCTATCCGGTCAGCGGCCACTGGATGTGGGGCGGCCTCGCCGGGGAGGCGTCGCAGGGCTGGATCGAAAAACTCGGCTTCCACGATTTCGCCGGCTCGACGGTCGTGCATTCCGTCGGCGGCTGGATAGCCCTTGCGGGCGCGATGGCGCTCGGGCCGCGCATCGGCAAGTACCGTCCCGACGGAAGCGCCAACCCGATTCCCGGACACTCTCTCGTGCTCGGCACGCTCGGCGTGTTCCTGCTGTGGATCGGCTGGTTCGGCTTCAACCCCGGCTCGTACACCGAGGGCGTCGGGTCCATCGGCCGCGTGGCGATGACGACCAACCTCGCCGCCTGCGCCGGGACTTGCGCCGCGCTCGCGACGGCATGGATCGTCATGGGCAAGCCCGACCTCACGATGGCGCTCAACGGGACGCTCGCGGGCCTCGTCGCCATCACGGCGCCGTGCGACGTCGTCACGGCCAACGCCTCGATCGCGATCGGCGCGATCGCCGGCGTGTTGGTGGTGTTCTCGGTCTTCGCCCTCGACCGCCTGCATATCGACGATCCCGTGGGAGCGGTCTCCGTGCACTGCGTCAACGGCGTCTGGGGAACGCTGGCGACCGGCATCTTCGCGGCGCCGCTTTCGGCGGGCTACGGCAACGACCTCGCCGGTCTCGCCTACGGCGGCGGCTTCAAGTTCCTCGGAATCCAGCTCGCCGGAGCCGGCGCGACCGCGGTCTGGGCTTTCGGCTGCGGCTGGGCCGTGTTCCGCGTTCTCAAGGCCTGCGGAATACTGCGCGTGAGCGCGAAGACCGAACTCAAGGGACTCGACGTCGTCGAACACGGCGAAGACGCATACGCGTCGTTCCAGTTCTTCAGCAACATCTGACCCGGAGCGCGGGTGCGCGGAAGGGGATCCGACAATGCAACGGACACACGACACATACCGCCCCGTCGGCGAACGCAAGGGCGACTGGCGCGAGGTGGAGCGCATGCTCGGCGAGGACGAGCTGCGCGACCGGACCTCGCGGTGCATGAATTGCGGCCAGCCGTTCTGCCACGCCTACGGATGCCCTCTCGGCAACCTGGCGCCCGACCAGAACCGCGCCGTGGCGCGCGGCGACTGGAAGCGCGCCTACGAACTGCTTTCGCGCAACTCCGACTTCCCCGAGTTCACTTCGCGGATATGCCCCGCGCTCTGCGAAGCGTCGTGCGTCCACGGGCTCGACGACGAAGCGGTGACGATCCGCCAGAGCGAAAAGCGGATCATCGAAACCGCCTTCGCCAACGGCTGGGTGGTGCCCCGCCCGCCCGCCGCCGCCAACGGCAAACGCGCCGCCGTGATCGGTGCCGGTCCGGCCGGGCTTTCCGCCGCGGTCACGCTCCGGCGCCGCGGATGGGAAACCACCGTGTACGAGCGGCGCGCCGACATCGGCGGATTGCTGCGCTACGGCATTCCGTGCTTCAAGCTCGACAAGGCGCTCGTCGACCGCCGCCGCAAAATCCTGGAGGCGGAGGGCGTCCGCTTCGTCACGGGGTGCGAGGTCGGCGTGGACGTCTCGGCGGAGTGGCTCGCGCGGCGCCACGACGCCGTCGTCGTCGCGATCGGCACGCCGGCGGCGCGCGATCTCGGAATCCCGGGGCGCGGGCTGGGCGGCATCCACCTCGCGCTGGAGTTCCTCGAAGGACAGAACCGGTTCCTCACCGGCGAAATCGCCGAGCCGCCGGTCTGCACCAAGGGGCGGCGCGTCCTCGTGATAGGCGGCGGCGACACCGGCTCGGACTGCGTCGGCACGGCCATCCGACAAGGTGCCGCGAGCGTGACGCAGATCGAGATAATGCCGCGTCCGCCGGAGACGCGCGGCGCTTCCACGCCGTGGCCGCTCTGGCCCTACCAGCTCAGGACGAGCTCCAGCCACCTCGAAGGGTGCGAGCGCAGGTGGGGCCTCAACTCCCTGCGTTTCGTCGGCGAAAACGGCGCCGTGGCGGGCGTCGAAGTCGAGACCGTAGAGTGGGAGTTTTCGCCCGAAGGCCGGCCGCTCAAGTTCCATCCCGTTCCCGGGACGAAGGAAACGATAGCGGCCGACCGCGTCTTTCTCGCGATGGGCTTCACGGGCGTTCCGGCCGACAACCCGATCGCGGCGCAGCTCGGGCTGGAGTTCACGCCGCGCACGGCGCTCGTCTCCGACGAAGCGCGCGGGATTTTCTGCGTGGGCGACTGCGCCAACGGCGCGTCGCTCGTGGTGCGGGCGCTGGCGTCCGGAAAGGCGCTGCGGCTGTAGGAGCGCGGTCCGGCGGCCCGCCGGCGCGAATTGCGAACAACGAAGGGAAACGAGGTCATGGACATGGACCGGCAGCAGGGACTTTACAGAAGCGAACACGAACACGACGCGTGCGGCGTTGGCTTGGTGGCGAACCTGAACGGCGAGGCGTCGCACGAAATCGTCGAGAGCGGCATGACGATTCTCCGGCGCCTGATGCACCGCGGCGCGACGGGCAACGACCCGGAGACCGGCGACGGCGCCGGCCTGCTCATGCGCATCCCGCGCGGATTTTTCAGGAAGGCCGTACCCGGGCTGCCGGAGCGTTTCGGCGTCGCGATGGTCTTCGGCGGCGTCGCGGAAACCGAGGCGATCGACGGCGCGGTCCGCGCCGAGGGGTGCCGCGTCGTCGCGTGGCGCGACGTCCCGCACGAGCCAGCCGCCGTGGGCAGGGACGCCCGCTCCGTGATGCCCGCGATCCGGCAGCTCTTCATCGCCCCCGGCGACGATGCCGCGGACGAAGCCTCTTTCGAACGGCGGCTCTACATCGTCCGCCGCCGGATCGAGAAGGCCGCGCCTTCCGCGTACGTATGCTCCTGCTCTTCGAGGACGGTCGTCTACAAGGGCCTGCTCCTCGCGACGCAGATCGGCAAGTTCTACCCTGACCTCTCGAATCCAGGTTTTGTGTCGCCCTTCGCGATCGTGCACCAGCGCTACTCGACGAACACGTTCCCGTCGTGGGAGCTCGCCCACCCGTTCCGGGCGATCGCGCACAACGGCGAAATCAACGCCATACGCGGCAACCTCAAGGCGCTCGCCGCGCGCGAGGCGACGCTCGAATCCGGGACGTTCGGCGACGAACTCCGCAAGCTGCTCCCGGTGGCGCACGGCGGGCAGTCCGATTCCGCGTCGCTCGACAACGTTTTCGAGCTGCTCGTCGCCGCCGGCCGCGACGCGCCGCACGCCATGATGATGCTCGTTCCCCAGGCCTGGGGCGCGAAGTACCACATGGGCCACGACATTCGCGCCTTCTTCGAATACCACTCCGCGCTCATGGAGCCGTGGGACGGCCCCGCCGCCGTCGCCTTCACGGACGGCGTGGGCCTCGGCGCCGCGCTCGACCGCAACGGCCTGCGCCCGGCGCGGTGGACTCTCGCGTCCGACGGGCTCTTCGTGCTCGCCTCCGAAGCCGGCGTACTCGACATCCCGGCCGAGCGGGTCGTCCGCCACGGCCGCCTCAAGCCCGGTTCGATACTGTGGCTCGACATCGCGAAGCACCGCCTCCTCGAAGACGCCGAGCTCAAGACCTTCTACGCCCGGCGCAAGCCGTACCGCCGCTGGATAGCGGAGAACCACATCCTCGTGAACGGGCTCTTCACCGAAACCGCCCCGTCGCAGGTCGGCGCCGCCGCCCTCGCCCGCGAGGAGTGCAGGTTCGGCTGGTCCGCCGAGGACGTCGAACTGATCCTCCGCCCGATGGCCGAGACCGGGCAGGAGCCGGTCGGCGCGATGGGCAACGACGCCGCGCTGGCGTGCCTGCGAAAGCCGGGCGACAGGTCGTTCCGTCTCTTCGACTGCTTCCACCAGCTTTTCGCGCAGGTCACCAATCCCCCGATCGACCCGATCCGCGAGGAGCTCGTGATGTCGATCATGACCTACATCGGCAACAAGGGCAACATCCTCGCCGAGACGCCGGAACACGCGCGGCTCGTGAAGATGACGCGCCCCGTCCTCACCGACGACGAGTTGAAGCGTCTCCGCAACATCCCGGACTTCCCGGCGAGGACGCTCCCGCTCGGCTTCGCGGGCGGGCTGCGCGACGCGCTCGAAAAGCTCGCCGCAGACGCGCTCGCCGCCGCGAAGGGCGGCGCCAAGATCGTGGTGCTGAGCGACCGCGACGCCGGCGACGGCGCCGCCGCGTCCGCGCTCCGCCGCATCCCGTCGCTCCTGGCCGTCGCGGCGGTGAACAAAGCGCTGTCAGGCGCGGGGCTGCGGCCGTCCGTCGGCATCGTCGTGGAATCCGGCGAAGTCGTCGAAGTCCACCACTTCGCGGTGCTGCTCGGGTTCGGCGCCACCGCGATAGCGCCGTGGCTCGCGCTCGCCGCCGTGGCGCGGCTTGGGGAGGGCGACGCCGTCCGCGCGACGGCAAACTACGTGAGCGCCGTGTGCCACGGCATCATGAAGGTGATGTCCAAGATGGGCATTTCGACGCTGCGCTCGTACCGCTCCGCCGCGATATTCGAGGCCGTCGGCCTCGGCCCGGAGCTCATGCGCGACTATTTCTCCGGCGTCGTTTCGCCCGTGGGCGGGCTCGAACTGGAGGACATCGACCGCCGCCTCGCCCCCGCTCCGGCTCCTGCGGCCGCGGACGTTCCGCAAACCGCCGCCGCCGCGCCGGACGGCTCCGGCCTCGGC
>JAFUXX010000150.1 GCA_017476965.1 Kiritimatiellia bacterium
CAGTTGCAGGCGCGCGTCGATCGAGAGCGTCACGTTGGTGCCGACGCGCCGCTCGGCCTGCATCGCCACGCGCCCCGCCGCGCGGAAGTCGTCCGACGTCTTGAGTTCGTGGTAACCGGAGAGCAGCGGGTCCGCCGCTTCTTCGATGCCGGTCAGGCGCTCGCGCGGGTTGCGCAGACCCACGACGTGCGCCGCGGCCTCGGCGTACGGATACGAGCGGCGGCCGGAGCCGTCCTCCTCCGTGTACGCGAGGACGCGCCCCGCGCGGTCGAGTATGCTGCCGCGGATGAGGCTGCGCGCGCCGCCCTCGGGCCGCGGGTCGTACCGCTCCAGGAAGCCGACGAACGCCGGGCGCACGAACCCGAGCAGCTGCCACGTGGCCTGGTGCGCGAGAATGGCAAGCAGGCCGATGCAGAACAGCGCCGGGAAGAGCGCGAGCCGCCCCGCCGGCCTGCCTATGCGGTACGGCGCGAAGTGGAACGCCGCGCGCAGCGCGAGCAGCGGCACGGCGGCGAGGAACGCCGCCGAAAGGAAGCGCAGCAGGGACGCGAGGCGTTCGGGACCGAGCGTCCCGGCGAGACCTTCGGGCGGCATCTTGTCGCTGCCGGCGCGGCGGCGCTACAGCGTGCCGAAGAGGCGGTCTCCGGCGTCGCCGAGCCCGGGCACGATGTAGTGGTGGTCGTTGAGGTGGTCGTCGATCGCGGCCGTGTAGACGGGCACGTCCGGGTGCTCGCGCTCGACGCGGGCGATTCCTTCCGGGCAGGCGATGACGTTCAGGAACACGATGCGGCCGAACCCGTTTTTCTTGAGCGTCGCGATCGCGTCGCACGCGCTGCCGCCAGTCGCGAGCATCGGATCGACGAGCACGACGTAGCTGTCCGGATACGCCTTCGGGAGGTTGAGGTAATACGGGATCGGCTCGGCCGTCTCCTCGTTGCGCTTCATGCCGATCACGCCGGCCGTGGCGTACGGCAGGATTTCGAGCATCGGGTCGAGCATCCCGAGACCGGCGCGCAGGATCGGCGCCACGACGACGTGGCCGGAGACCTTCACGCCCTCGGCTTCGCCCATCGGCGTCTTCACGGAAACTTTCTCGACGGGCAGGTCGCGCAGGGCGTCGAACGCGAGGAAACGCGTCATTTCGCGCACGAGTTCGCGGAAGAGCTTGGAATCGGTTTCCGTGGCGCGCAAAATCGCCAGACGGTGCTGCAGAAGGGGGTGTTCGACTAGTTTGTGCATGGCGGGGCCCAGAATAACCGAAAACGTGCGCGGCGTAAACCGTGTGCGCGCGGCGAGAGTCACGCAACTTCGACGGCGAAAAGCTCGCGGGAGCCGTCCCGCGCGGTCGCGATCGCCACGGCGTCGCCGGGGGCCTTCGCGCGCAGGACTCCGTCCGGCCCGATTTCCGCCACGTCGAAGCGGTAGTCGTAGAAGTAGTCGTACTTCCGCGCCGGATTCGGGCGCTTGGTGCTCGCGGCGCCGTCGTGGCAGGCCCACGAAACCGGCCCGTCGAGGAGTTCCGGCGCGAGCCGGACCGCGCCGCCCGCGGCGATGCGGACCGGCCGCAGGTGGAGCGCGCGG
>JAFUXX010000151.1 GCA_017476965.1 Kiritimatiellia bacterium
GCCGCGGCGCCTTCGTCCGCGACGGCGGCCGAGGAGCTTTCGAAAATCGGTGCGCGGGCCGCGGGCTTGGCGGAGACCCACCGCGCGCGGTACATCGACATCTGCGGCGAGGGCGTCACTTCGTAGTAGTTCGACGCGTCGCCCGACTTGGGGTAGACGCGGACCTTGTTGGCCGAGTAGTTGTCGGAATACACCGCAGGAGTGGGCAGCTCCACGATGTCGCCGTACGTCTCGCTGTGCGAAATGCTCTTGGCGTTGGAGAGGCTGTAGAGCGTCGTGAACGTTTCCGTGTCGGGGTCGAACCGGCGGACGCCGTACCAGTCCGTCGTGTACAGTTTGCCGTCCTCCGCGAGGTCCAGGCAGTGGCCGCTCGTTCCCGGCAGTGTCCAGCTCTTGACTTCGGTCAGCGTTTTGGCGGTTTTGTCGTACGTGAGCTTGACGAGGTTGGCGTACCCGATCGCCCAGACGCACTGGCGCGCGTCGTCCCACTCCACGCCGTGGCAACTGGCGATGGCGAAGGCGGATTTGGCCGCTCCGTCGGGCGGAAAGAGCCAGAGCGAACCGGTGGAAGAGTTGTTGGAGTCCGCCTTGATCACGGTGCCGTCAGGCAGCAGGTCGATGCCGTGTCCGCCGTCGTTCGCGTGGCCGGAACGGACGCAGGCCGGCGTTTCGCCGGAAACGTCGATCACGGCCCAGTCCGTCGCGCCGACGACGAGCAGAGTGCGGCCGCCGTTGCGGACTTTCACGTCGGACGTGTAGATGATGTTGTTCGCGCCGCCGGTGAACGCCGAATCCTGCGTGCAGATCCAATGGTAGACGACTTCGGGCGTGCCCGCTTCCGTCGCCTTGAACACGCGGACGCCGCGCGCGGCGTTGTCGGTGCCGATGGCGTAGCCCTTGTCGAGGTATTCGGAAAACGGTGCCGCGGACGCGGCGGCGACGGCGGCTGCGGCCGATGCGGCGAGAAGCGCGGGGCGCATGGAAGAAATCGCTTTTTTCATGGTTTTTTACGGTCCCTTTCGGAGGGAATCGTACCACGCCGCACGGGGTGCGTTTGCCGGGCAATCGTGCCGGAAAAAGTTTCATATCGTGCAATTGCGGCCTGTTCTGCAAGCGCTTCGCCCGCGGAAAACCGCCGCGGCGGCGGGCCGTGGCGCGCGGGCGCGCTTTGTGGTATCCTCCGCCGCGCCGTCCGCGCGACGGCGGAAACGATTTCGAAGCAACGGAGAAACAACATGGCCGACAAACGCCCCGAGTCGATGCAGCGCATCACGACGCCCGAACTGGCAAACGCCTTCATCGAAGAGCAGATCGCCGCCCTGCGCGCGCAGATCGGAGACAAGAAAGTGCTGCTCGCCCTGTCGGGCGGCGTGGATTCCTCGGTAGTGGCCGCGCTGCTCGTGAAGGCCGTCGGCAAGCAGCTCGTGTGCGTGCACGTGAACCACGGCCTGCTGCGCAAGGGCGAGCCGGAGCAGGTGATCAAGGTGTTCCGCGACGGACTTGGCGCCGATCTCGTGTACGTGGACGCCACCGACCGGTTCCTCGACAAGCTCGCGGGCGTTTCCGACCCCGAAGCCAAGCGCAAGATCATCGGCAAGGAGTTCATCGACGTCTTCGCCGAGGAAGCGGCGAAACTCGACGGCATCGAGTTCCTCGCGCAGGGCACGATCTACCCGGACATCCTCGAAAGCGGCCCGGTGAAGAGCCACCACAACGTCGGCGGCCTGCCGCCGGAGATGCACTTCGAACTCGTCGAGCCGATCAAGCTGCTCTTCAAGGACGAAGTCCGCGTAGTCGGCCGCGCGCTCGGCCTGCCCGCCGGAATGGTCGAGCGCCAGCC
>JAFUXX010000152.1 GCA_017476965.1 Kiritimatiellia bacterium
CTCGGCGGCGACGCCGGAGCCGTCACCGGCGGCGGCGCGATCGAAGTGGCGGACGGCGCCACGCTCGCGTTCGCGGGCGGTTCGCTCGCCGGTCCGGCAGTCCGGTTCTCCGGCACGGGGGCCGTTTCCGTGGACACTGCTGCATATTCCGACCCGCCCGCGGTCCTGTGCACCGGCGCGGCGGACGCCGCCACGTTCGTTTCGCGCATCTCCCCCGCCCTGCCGCGGCTCTGGTCTGTTTCGGCCGACGGCGGCGCGCTCGTCCTCGGCAAAATCGATTCGTGGCCGCACTCGTTCAAGGCGGACGGCACGGACTGGAACGACCCGGCCGCGTGGGAATCGGGAGCGGTCCCCGGCGGCGTGGACGCCGTGGTCCGCGGATCGGGCGTCGTGGCCACGATTTCGGCGGCGCCGGCAGTCGCGGCCTCGCTCGCGGAAATCGGAGACGGCGCCACGCTCCGCGCCGTGGCGGACTGCACGCTGCCGCCAATCGAACTCGACCGCGTCGCGACGCTCGAAATCGGCAAGGCGGACGGCTCCGCGCGCTGCACGGTGCGCCTCGCGGCCGACGCCGCGTCCGCCCTCTACGCCGTTTCCGACGCGCTGAACCTGCCGCGCGTCGTAGTCCACCCCGGCGCGACGCTCGTCGTGCCCGCCGGGTTCGCCTTCTCCGACGTCGCGCTCGAAGTTTTCGGGAAGGTGCTGCAGGACGGCGACGGCACGATGACGCTCGGCGGCGCGGCGTCCGGCCGGCGCACGAAGTTCGCGCTTCTCTGCGACGGCGGCACGATCGACGCCGGCCAGGGCGGCCTCGCGTTCGTCTCCCCGGCTTTCGGCGGCGCCGTGACGGTCCCCGACCCGCTCGTCCTCCGCAACGCCACGGTGAAAACCGGCACCGGACGCACGCTCGACATCGGCAA
This sequence comes from Kiritimatiellia bacterium, assembly GCA_017476965.1. Classification (GTDB taxonomy): domain Bacteria; phylum Verrucomicrobiota; class Kiritimatiellia; order RFP12; family UBA3636; genus UBA3636. The sequence continues at coordinate 921 of JAFUXX010000152.1, forward strand.
GGGGAACCCCGCCGCGAGCGCATTCGTCCTCTCCGTCGAGGGCACGACCCTCGAATACCCGGTCGCGCATTCCGCGGTCGCGGGCGGCGCGGTCGTGCAGTTCCGCGACGGCGGCAAGCTCCGCAAGGCCGATTCGGCCGCGGCGGCGCACCACGCGACGCTCACCGTCGCCGGCCGCGCGACGCTCGATTTCGGCCCCGGGACCGACCTGCACTGGGGAGCGGCCTCGACGGACGCCGGATCGGTCGGCAACGCGACGATCGACTTCTCGCCCGACGAAGCGGGCTGGCCTTCGCTCGTGCTGGACGGCGCGAAATTCTACTACCACCACCCGTCAGGCAACGGCAAGGCCGCCATCCGCGTGGACGGCGATTCGACGTACGAGGCGCGCTACGCGACCTGGAACTACACGATGCCGTTCGAGGGCTTCGGCTCGGCCGAAATCGCCGACGGGGCGACGCTCGTCGTGACCACCACGGCATCCACGCCCTACCCCGCGACGCACGCCACGAAGGATCCGCGCAGGATGACGGCTCCGGCAAGTTTCGCATTCGCGGGCGAAGGTTCGTTCAGTCTCGCGACGGCTGATTCCTCCAAGCCGTTCCGCTTCCTGGTCACCTCGTCCGGCAATTCCGCCACCGGCGAAATCTCCGCCGCGCCCGGCACGACGCTCGTTTTCGAAGACGGCTCCAACTGGGCGGGCACGCTCGTCGCCTCCGCCAACGTCTCGGGCACCAACTCCGCGACCGGCGCGACGTCGGCGACCGTCGATCTCGCGGCCGTGGCGTACCGGACGTTCGGCGCGACGATCGCGCCGCCGGCGGGAATCTCGTTCGCCGGCGCGACGCGCATCCTGCTCGGCGCGAACGGGCTCCAGCTGCCCGAGATTCCCGGCGACGGCATTTCGTTCGAGGCCGAAACCGGCCGCGGGCTTTCCACCACGGTGCCGCTCGTCGAGTGCGCGGACGAAGCCGCCGCGATGCGCGTCGCCTCCAACCTCGCCGAACAGCTCGCGGGCACCGAGTGGCGGGCCGTCCGCAAAGATTCTGCCGTGTACCTCGCCAAACGTCCGGCGTCGACCGGCGGCGGCGAAACCGGCGGCACCTCGGAAAACTGGTTCGAAGTGGCGTTCGGCGGCGAAGGGTACGTGCCCGGCGCGATTTGGATCGCGCTCTCGGACACGACGGCGTCGTCCGGCACGTGGAGCGAACCCGACGGCGTCACGGAGCTCGTCGTCTCCGCGGACGGCTCGCGCCGCTACGTCGCGCTCAACGGATCGAGCGCCCTCGAATTCACGCCCGACGAGCCCTCGCCCGAAGGCGCGGACGTCTCCGCGAGCGGCCTCATACGCGTCACGGCGGGCGAATCGCTGCCCGACGTCGCCGGCGCAAAGGCCGCGCTCGCCTTCAAGCTCGAATCAGGCTCGATCGCCGCGTTCGGCCTCTTCGACGGCGCGTGGCGCGCCGTCGCGCCGCCGGACGAAACCCCGCCCGAACAGGGCGAATGGCTGCGCTGGGCCGTGGACTGCGACATGACGTCCGACTTCGCGCCGCGCGTGCGCTACAGGCTCTCGCGCACGGCCGAAGGGATGGAATCCGGATTCGACGCGGCGTGGACCGCGGTCGCGGAGCCGCCGGAAAACGTCGCCAGCGTCGTTTTCGGCGGCGACGGCGAAGTCTCCGACTTCCTCGGCACGTGGAAGAGCGCCACGGTCGTCGTTGAATTCGAAAAGCCGGAATTCGACGTGGCGGGCGAAGGCGCGGGCGCGCGGCCGCCGATCGCCGTCGAAAACGGCAAGTTTTCGGTGCGCATAGCGAACGCGGCGGCCGGGGCGTGGTACACCGCGTTTGCGGCGGACTCGCTTGACGCGCCGTTCGTCGCGGAAGCGGACTCCGTGCAGGTCCTCGAATCCGGCCCGCTCGAACTCGCCGTCGCCGCGGACGGCCCCGCGCGCTTCGTGCGCATCGTGGCTTCGGCGTCGCCGTTCTCCGAAGGCGACCCCTTCCCCGAAGAAGCGGCCGCGGCGGGCGACCGCTAGCCGCTGAGCGACGGGAGCGCCCTCGTCGAACACCTGTTCCGCCTCGCCGGCGACATGACGGAACATTCCGCCGTCGATCGACGAGGCGGTTCTCGACCTTCCGGAAATCCCCGGAACGCCCCGGCGGCGCCTGAAAATGGAACAGGCTCGGCACCACTATCTTGCGCATCCAAGCATGCGGAAACCGTGAACGCCGGCGGGGCGGGGCGTCTACCGCAGGGGCGTTTCCGCGCCGGCGGCGGCGGCGGCTTCGAGCGCGGAGGCTGAATAGATCATGCAATTCACCCAGTCCGAGCCCGCGCCGCGCTCGTCGAAGTAGGTCGGGATCGTGCCGTCGGCGCGTTGGTGGCGCACGAGGCAGTCCGCCATCGCCTTTGCCTTGGCGAGGAAGAGCGGGTCGCCGGTAGCGGCGAACGCCGCCGAAAAGCCGCGGACCATGTCCGCCATCGACGCGTCGATCGGCGTGTAGTAGTCGTACTGCTCGAGCGCCGTCGGGAGCTTCCAGTGCAGGTAGTCCATGTGGTGCAGGGGCGCGCTCCACACGGTGAACTGGTCTTCGCACCAGTCGACGCACTCGAGGCCTTCCGCGACGCGCCCGAGCGCGAAGAGCCGCACTGCGGTGTCGATCGCGACGCCCTTCTGCAGGTTTTGGTACGGCGGACGCGGTTTCGAGTCCTCGAACTGGCCGTCCCAGTTCCATGTCGCGAGCGGGCCGCGCTCGACGTACGAAAACGCGCGGTCGCGCGCGGCGGCGAAAATCCCGGCCTCCGCGGCCGCTTCGCCGGGGCTTGCGGCTGCTGCGGCTTCGGCTCGGTCGAACATCCCGAGCAGGTAGCGCCCGGGGACGATGCGGTTGGGGCAGAGCTCCGCGCCGTCGGCGGCGCGCACGAGGAGCGGCCAAGTGCCGTCTTCGCCCTGCAGCCGGACGTAGGTGCGCGCGATGTCGAGCGCGGCGTCGCGGTATCGGCCGCCGCCGGAGGCCACGCCCAGGGCGTCGGCCAGGTCGAAGAACGCCAGCGCGGCCTGCGCCGGGTAGGAGAGCATGATGCGCCCGGCGTTTTCGACGGCGACGCGGCGGCGGTCGCCCCAGTAAGTCTGCGTGAAGTGCGCCAGCGGCGCGCCGGCGGGC
>JAFUXX010000015.1 GCA_017476965.1 Kiritimatiellia bacterium
CCGGGCGCACGCCCGGGGTGACGAGGAGCGCGTCCGGGCCGAGCGCCTTGCGCAGCGCCGCCGTTTCGCGCGGCGAGCAGACCAGACCGTGCGCGCCGGCGCCCGTCGCCATCGTGCCGAGGGCGAGCACCTGCTCTTCCGGAGTGCGCGACACGCCGAGCAAGGCCAGGTCCGAAGCGTCGAGGCTCGTGAGAACGGTGACGGCGAGAATCTTCGTCGCGGCGCCGGACTCCGCGACGGCGTCCGCGGCGGCGCGGATCATGGCCGTCGATCCCTGCGCGTGGACCGTGAGCAGGTCCGGCCCGTACGCGAGGCAGGAGCGGACCGCGCGTCCGACGGTGCGCGGGATGTCGTGGAGCTTGAGGTCGAGGAACACGCGCTTGCCTTCGCCGCGGAGCGCTTCGAGCGTTGCGGGACCGTCGGCGAGGAAGAGTTCGAGACCGACTTTGTAGAACGAGACTGCGTCGCCGACGGCGCGGACGGCGGCGACCGCTTCGCGGGCCGACGGGACGTCGAGGGCGACTATGATTTCGTGTTTGTTCATCTTATCGTGCCGCGGCCTGCGGCCGCAGTGTGGAGGGAATCCACGTGGGGATCGTCGCCGCCGTGTTCGTGCGGGGCGGGCGGCGGGACGATCGCCCGGTTTTTCGCCACGCGCTGGCGGACGACTTCGTAAAGCAGGATCGTCGTCGCGGAAGCGACGTTGAGCGAATCGCACTGCCCGAGCATCGGAATGCGCACGGCGGAGCAGGACGGCGAGAGCAGCCAGGCGTCCTTGAGCCCCACCTGCTCCGCGCCGACCACGACGGCCGTGGGGCCGGTGAGGTCGAAATCGGTGTAGAACGCCTCCGCGTGCGGCGTGGAGGCGAGGATGCGGAACCCGCGCGCGTGCAGGAACTCGAGCGCTTCGGCGGTGGAGGTCTCCACCACCGGGAGGGAAAAGAGCGTGCCGACCGAGGCGCGGACGACGTTCGGGTTCTGGACGTCGGTGCAGCGGTCGCACACGATCACGGCGGCGGCGCCCGCGGCGTCCGCGCTGCGCAGGATGGTGCCGAGGTTGCCGGGCTTTTCGATGCTTTCGGCGACCACGACGAGGGCGTCCGGCGGCAGGTGCAGGTCCGCGAGCTTCGTGCGCAGCTGCGGCCCGACGGCCAGCAGGCCGTCCGGCCTGTCGCGGGCGGAAATCTTTTCGAAAACGGGCGGCGTCACGCGCAGGTGCTCCGCGCCGGCCTTTTCGCAGCGCTCCACGAGGGAGGGCTCGTGCTTGCCGAGCCAGAGGTCGGGGCAAGTGACCACGAGGTTCGGACGCCAGGAGTTGTCCACCGCGCGCTTCAGCTCGCGGTAGCCTTCCACGAGCAGCGCGCCCGCGCGGTCGCGGTGCGAGCGCTGGCGGAGGCGGACTATGTCCTTGATCCGCTGGTTCGCCGGACTCGTTATCTCGGTCATGGTTCCTCCTGTGCGCGCTTTTCGCGCGCCTTGCCGCCGACGACCACCGCGATTTCGCCCTTCGGCGGCGGCCCGGCGAAGCGTTCGGCCAGCTCGGGCAGCGTGCCGCGCTCGACGCGTTCGAATTTCTTCGTCAGCTCCAGGCACACCGCGGCGGGGCGCGGCCCGAGCGTTTCCGCCGCGGCGGCGAGCGTCTTGCCGATGCGGAACGGCGATTCGTAGAAAACGAGAGTGTGCGGAGCCTCCGCTTCGTCGGCGAAAAAGCGCCGCAGCGCGCCGGGCTTGCGCGGAGGGAAGCCGAGAAACGTCCAGGACGACGTGGGCAGCCCCGAAACGACGAGCGCGACGTCGGCCGCCGACGGGCCGGGCACGACGCACACGGGCAGCCCCTCGGCGACGGCGGAGCGGACGAGCCGGAAGCCCGGATCGGACACGCCCGGGTAGCCGGCGTCGGTGCAGAGGACCACGTCGCGCCCGGCGCGCAGGTGGGCGAGGACGCGCTCGCCGGCGCTCTCCTCCACCCCTTCGCGGTACGAAATCATGGTTTCGGGGCGCGGCACGCCGAAGTGCGAAAGCAGCTGCCACGTGCGGCGGGTGTCCTCGCAGGCCACGATCCGAGCCGCGCGGAGCGTTTCGAGCGCCCGCGGGGAGAGGTCCGAAAGGTTGCCGATCGGCGTGGCCACCAAGTAGAGCATTTTCGCGAAAATCCGTTCCGTCGCCGCCGCCGCCGCGGATCGGCGGCCGCGGAAACGGCACGGCGGATACTACCGCTTTGCGCACCGCCCCGCAAGGCCGCGCCGCGATTCGCGGCGGACGCGAAAAGAAACCCCCGCCGCGCAGGCGCGCGGGCGGGGGCGGAGAGTCCCGACGCGGGCCGGACGGCCCGCACCGCGGCTACTTTTCGAACGGGAACACGTAAGGGAGGGCGAACTTGTCGCGGAGGGCGACGAACTCCTTCTGGATCGATTCGCCGACCGGCACGCCCTTGTCCTTGCGGTCCTGCCAGGCGAGCCATTCCTTCTCGCCGGCCGTGTAGATGCGCTCGGCGCCGGGCGCCTTCTCGGAAGCGCGGAGGCCGCGGCAGATGTCGCCGGCGGTCTTCTTGAACGTGTCGAGCCCCATGAAGAACTCGGGGTTGATCACGAAGAAGAAGTGGCCGAGGCGGTACATCCGGTCCTTGCCTTCGGCGTCCTTGCCGGAGAGTGCCTTCATGAAGGGGCCGCCCGCGAGCGCCGCCGAGAGGATCTCGACGATCGTCGTGAAGCCGTAGCCCTTGTAGCCGCCGGTCGCCTCGCCGAGGCCGCCGATGGAGAGCAGCGCGCAGTTGCCCTTGCGCATTTCCTTCAGGATGGCGCCGGAATCGGTCATCGTGCCGCCGTCCTTGGTGACGACGAGGCCGGCGGGCGTCTCCTTGCCGGAGCGCTCGTAGTATTCGATCTTGCCGTTCTGGACGATCGACGTGGCGCAGTCGAAGTTGAACGGGAAGTCCTCGTCCGTCGGCATCGTGAACGTGAGCGGGTTGGTGCCCATCATCGGCTCGACGCCCCACGTCGGGGCGACGGACGGACGCGCGTTGGTGCCCGTGATGCCGATCATGCCGGCCTTTTCGGCCATCGTGGACCAGTACCCGGCGATGCCGTAGTGCGTGGAGTTGAAGATCGTGCCGCCGGCCATGCCGTAGACGCGGGCTTTCTCGACCAGCTTCTCCATCATGCGGTAGCTGGCGACCATGCCCATGCCGTTGTTGGCGTCCATGACGACGGTCGTCGGCGTCTCCTTCACGATGTCGATCTTCGTGACGGGCAGCAGGGTGCCCTTCTCGATGCGGTCGAGGTAGATCGGCTTGAAGCGGTTGCAGCCGTGGCTTTCGATGCCGCGGCGGTCCGATTCGAGCAGGACGTCGGCGCAGATGCGCGCGTCTTCCTCGGGCACGCCGTACTTGACGAACACGTCGACCATGAAGTCGTTGACGAGTTTCCAGGGGACGTAAGGACGGGTTTCGGGAGCGTTCATGGGAGTTGAAATCTGGAATTCGAGATTTGAAATTTGAGATTTTCCGGATGATCCAGACAATCTGGACGATCTAGACAATCTGGATTTTCCAGATTGCCCAGACCTTCCGGGCCTGCTAGTCCTGGACCTCCTTTTCGAGCGCGGCGCGGTAGGCGGCGACGTCGAAGTCTTCGACGCGCGCGACGCCTTCCTTGACCGCGGCCTCGGCGACGGCAGGCGCGACGAGCGCGCGCAGGCGGCGGTCGAACGGCTTGGGGAGGATGTACTTGGGCCCGAATTCGAGCGTTTCGCCGGCGTAGAGGGCCGCGGTGGCGGCGTCCGCCGGGATGCGGGCGGCTTCGGCGAGCGCGTCGGCCGCGGCGAGCTTCATGCCCATCGTGATCTTGCGGGCGCGCACGTCGAGGGCGCCGCGGAAGAGGAACGGGAAGCAGAGCACGTTGTTGATCTGGTTCGGGAAGTCCGAGCGGCCGGTGGCCATGACGTAGGGCTTGTCGCCCATCGCCTCGGCCACTTCCTCCGGGCGGATTTCCGGATCGGGGTTGGCGAGCGCGAAGATGGCGGGATTGGCGGCCATCGTCGGCACCCACTCCTTCTTGACGGCGCCGGCGACGGAAACGCCGACGAAGACGTCCGCGCCAACGAGCGCTTCCCGGAGCGTGCGGCAGGGGGTGTCCTCCGCCGCGAGGAGCTTGCGGCCCGCCAGGTCGGGGCGGCCCTTGTAGATCACGCCCTTGCTGTCGCAGGAAACGACCTGCTTCACGCCGGCGGCGATCAGCATCTCGCGGATGCGCATTCCGGCGGCGCCGGCGCCGTTCATCGCGACGCGGAGCGAGCCGAAGTCCTTGCCGGCGGCAAGCGCGTAGTTGCGCACCGCGGCGAGCACGATCACGGCCGTGCCCCACTGGTCGTCGTGGAAGACCGGGATGTCGAGCATCTCCTGGAGGCGGTCCTCGATCTCGAAACAGGCCGGGGCGGCGATGTCTTCGAGGTTGATGCCGCCGTACATCGGGGCGATGGCCTGGGTGGCGGCGATCACGCGCTCGGGATCGGTCTTGCCGGTCTTGGCGCCGTCCTTGCGGCAGTTGTCGAGCACCACGGGCCACGCTTCGACGCCGGCGAAGCTCTTGAACAGCACGCACTTGCCTTCCATGACCGGGATGGCCGCGGTCGGGCCGCGGTCGCCGAGGCCGAGGATGGCGGTGCCGTCCGAAACCACGGCCACGGTCTTGCCCTTGGCGGTGTAGTCGAACGCGTCTTCGGGCTTCTTGTCGAGGTGGAGGACCGCCTTGCCGACGCCGGGGGTGTAGGCCAGGCAGAGGTCTTCGACCGTCTTCACGGGATGCGGCATCCGGAGCGCGACTTTGCCGCCGCGGTGGAACGCCAGAACGCTTTCTTCGTCGAGTTTCATTTTCTTCGTGTTTTGCTGGATCGATCGGGTTCGGACGGGCGTCACGCGATGCCCTGCGTTTCGCGGGCGTACGCCGCGATGGCGCGCGGGATGTTGGACGTGCTCACGTCGGCGCCCCATTCCTTGACGAGTTCGTACGTCTCGGCCGAGTCGCTGCACCAGAGGTTGACCGAGAGCCCGGCCGCGTGGGCCTTGGCGACGATCATCGGACCGGAGCGCCTCCAGTCCGGCGCGATGCGGACGCAGCCGAGCGCGGCGGCCTGCGCGATGTCGTCCTCGCAGAAACGGTCGCCGACGATGAGGCCGAGGCGGGCGTCCGGGAAGAGTTCGCGGAAGCGCTTCAGGGTCGGGATCGAGAAGCTCGTGAAGGCGTAGGTGCCTTCGACGAGGCCGCACTCGATCGCCTGGTCGTGCAGGAGCGTCACGTAGCGGTCGAGCCGCTCGGGCGTCATCTCGTCGCCGTGCTCCTTCATTTCGATTTCCAGGTCCACGTCGCCGCGGCCGGCGTACACGCGGCAGAACTGGCGGAACGTCGGCACGTTTTCGCCGCTGCGGCGGAGGCGCAGCGCGGTGAGCTCGGCGATCGTGAGGTCGTCGGTGCGGCCGGTGCCGTTCGTCGTGCGGTCCACGGTGTCGTCGTGCATGATCACGAGTTCGCCGTCCTTGGAGAGGTGGACGTCCGTCTCCGCGCCGAGGATGCCGCGCGCGAGCGCGTCGGCGAAACCGCCGACGGAATTGTCGTCGTAGTCGTCGAGGCCGCCGCGGTGGGCGAGCACGAGCGGGGATTCGCGGCGCGGGGCGGCGGAAGGCGCGCGGACCGGGGCCGTGGGCGCGGCCGGGGCGGTTTCGCAGACGGTTTCGAACTCGAAGGAGTTCCACGGCAGCTCGGCCTGGCACTCGCCGGCGAGGAGCCTGTCGATGTGGAGCAGCAGCGGGAAGTCCGCGGCGTCGAGCTCGCCTGTGGCGATGCGCTTCTTCACGGCGCGCGCGACGCGGTCGGCGACGACGAGCGATTCGAGCGTGACGCCCTTGAGCTCCGCCTTGGCCTCGGCGATCGTCATCCCGCGGCCGAGCAGGATGCCGACGAGGCGCGTGCGGCCGCCGTAGACGGTGACGTAGAGGTCGCCCACGCCGACGCAGAGGTTGTCGAGCGTACCCGCGCCCTGCAGGTCGAGCAGGCGGCTCATCTCCTTGGCGGCCTGGCCGAACACCGCGGCCTGGCTGTTGTAGTGCAGCACGTCGTCCATGCCGCGGGTCTTCTGGTTGAGGCCCACGGTGAGCGCGATGCCGAGCGCGTAGCCGTTCTTGAGCGCCACGGCGCTTTCGATGCCCGTGACGTCCGTCGAGAGCGAGATGTGGTAGTAGTCCGTCTCCATCATCGCCTTGATGCGGCGCAGCGTGGGCAGGTCGCCGCCGCAGAACGCGACTTCGGTCTGGTCGTGCGCGACGAGCTCGTAGCTCGTGCACGGGCCGCCGATCGCGCAGATGTCGCGCACTATTCCCTTGGCCGCGAGGCGCTTCTTCCAGAGCTCGGGATACGTCATCAGGCGGCCGTCTTCCGTGTCGTACAGGCCCTTCGTGACGGAGAGGACCGGCACCGAGACCGGGATGCGCGGCAGAAGCTCGTCGCCGAACCAGTCCACGCCGAAGCTGGACACGCCGCCGATCACGAGGTCCACGCCTTCGAGGGCCTTGTCGAGCTCTTCGATCTTGTAGTATTCGACGCCCGCGGGCAGCACCGCGCCGCCGTGCTTTTCGAACGAGGGGTGGCGCCCGGTGGCGCGGCAGGCGTCGATGATTGCGCCGTCGAGCGGGGAGCCGACGAGACGGACCGTGTTGCCGTTTTCGCGCGCGGGAAACGCCAACGCGCTGCCCATCATGCCCGAGCCGACGATTGCGATTGTGGCCATGGAATGAAATGTGTATTTTCGTTGTTTCTGCAGGCCGGAAACTCGGAAAGCCGCCATGCAGCTCCGCCCGGGATTCCGGCGGGCGAAGATGATACCGCAATCCACCCATGCGGACAATTGCAAAATTTCGGCCTTGACTTGCAAGATTCATCCCCCGCCCGCCCCACCCCGCTCCGCTCCGCCCCGTGCGCCGCCCCGCCGATTCATCGGCGGCATTCCGTGAGCCGGAAAGATTTCCGGTACGCGCCCGGCGGCAGGCCCCAACGCGCGCGAAAGGCTTTCGTGAAGTGGCTGTGGTCGCAAAAGCCGCATTCCTGCGCGATTGCGCTTATCGTCGCGTCCGTGGTTTCGAGTTTCTTCCGCGCGACGGCGAGCCTCTGCGCGGCCACGAAGCCCGCGTCGCTCGTGCACAGCACCGCCTTGAACGCGGCTTCGAGGCTTTTCGGCGCCATTCCGGCGCGCTCCGCGATGCTCTTCACCGTGAGATGCGCGCCCGGGTTTTCCGCGATCCACGCGGTCGTTTCGCGCAATCTGCCGTGCCACTCCGGCATGGCTCCGGACGCACTGTGCTCGTGGTATGCGACCAGACATCCCGCTCCGTCGCCGGCGAGAGCGTCGCCGCATCGCTCCGCGACGCCGGTGCCGGGCCGCGCATTCTCGAGCACCGCGGCTTCTGCAACCGCGAAGCGGCGATCGACATCGCGGAGTCCGGCGGCTTGTCCGGAATCGCCGCCGCCGGAGGCGCTGCGCACCGATGCGATGGTCTTTTTTCTTTCGGCGCACGGATTCGAGCTCAACCGCGAGCCGGAGTACTACGCCCGCCTGCGCAAAGAGAGCGGATCGAACGGCTTCGACGTGGCGTTCGACCCGGCGCAGAATTCGTCGCCGGAAACCGCGTACTTCGGCGTCATTCGTGCAGGGCGGACGGCACTATTCGTTCCCGGACCGTCCCTGGCAGGTCTCGACCTTGCGCGACTGAACCGCCGCGGCCTTTCGCTTGCCGCCCGATCCGCATTTCGGCAAACAGACGGCAAACGGGCCGGCCGGAAAAATCCGGCCGGCCCGTCGGGTGGAGCATGGCTGGGCTATTCGTCCAATTCGGCCTGTGTCCAGGCGGCCTGGATGCGGAAGCGGAGCGGCGAAACCTGCGGGATTTCGAAACGCAGGACCACCGGTTCACCGCTTGCGGCCTGCACCGCGCCGGAGAGAACGTCGCCGGACTCCGAAACGACGCGGTACCAGGCGCCGTGCATTCGCCGCGCGCGGCGGCGGGAGCGTCAGTTTTCGTACGGGCGCACGCGGAGGCGCGCGCCGAGACTTTCCGCGAGAGCGCGGCAGCGCGCCTGCTTGGCGGCGTCGGTCACCGGCTCGCCGACCACGGTGAGGACCACTTCCGGCACGGCGGCCGCGGCCTCGCGGGCGAAGCGCAGCAGCGCGGGGAACGCGGCGGCGCCGAAGCGCGGGCGGCACAGCGCGAGGTACTCGTCCGGGTCGTCGGTGTTTAGGCTGATCGAAATGCAGTCGGCGCGGCCTGCGAAGAGCGCTGCGGTCGGGCGGCCGTTCACGAGATCGGAAAGGCCGTTGGTGTTCACGCGGACGCGGCGCGCAGGGGAGCGCGCCTTGACGCCCGCCGCGACTTCGAGCAGGACGTCCAGCCGTTCGGTCGGCTCGCCGTAGCCGCAGAAGACGACCTCGCGCGCGCCGGCGGGATCGGCGGCGGCGAGCGCGTCGAGCACCTCCTCGGCCGTCGGCTCGCGCTCGAGCCAGAGCGAAGCGGAGCCGTACACGCCCGGGGCCTTCGCGCGCAGGCAGAACGTGCACGCGCACGGGCAGCGGTTCGTGAGATTCACGTAGACCGCGTTTTTGACTTGGTAGACGATGGTTTGCATTGAGCGCGGCGGCGCATTTCTCCCGGCGCGGATGCGGTCCGCCATGAAGCGGCGGTCGCCGACGCCGGAAAATACTACTACAACGCCGCTTTTCCCGCATTCCCGTCCGCGTCCGCATCGCCGCAACGGCAGGGGCCGACCGCCGGGCGGCCCGCGGGAGCTTACAGCCCGAGGAGCTTCGCGGCGTTGTCGTGGTAGATGCGGCGGAGGGCCGCGTCGGGAAGGTGCGTGGCGCGGGTCTTCTCGATCTCGACGCTCGGCTCGTGGAAGGGGGAGTCGATGCCGAAGAGGACGCGGTCGTTGCCGACGGTGTCGTAGGCTTCGCGGATCTTGATGCTCATCGAGGTGCCGGAGGTTTCGAGGTAGAGGTTCGGGTGGCGGCGCGCCATCTTGAGCGCGGCGTCGACGTAGACGCCGTGCGCGTGGCCCATGTGCAGCAGCACGATCGGCACCGCCGGGTGGCGCTCCGCGAGCAGCGCGATCTGCCACGGCAGCGAATACGGCGGGTGGCCGCTGTGGACGAAGACCGGCACGCCGAGCTCGCCCGCGAGGTCGATCACGGGGTCGACGAAGTCGTCGTCCGCCGAATAGGCGTCGAAGAGCGGGTGCAGCTTCACCGCGCGGAAGCCCTCCTGCGTCACGCGGCGGCGGATTTCGGCCATGACTCCGGGATCGGTCGGCGTCACCCACGCGACCGGGACGACGAGGTCCGGCGCTTCGCGGAAGGCGGCGAGGACGGAATCGTTGTCGTGGCAGTTGGCACCCGTGAGGAGAGTCTTTTCGATATCGAACTCGGCCATCTGCTCGCGCAGGCGCGGGATGTCGAAGTCGAACCGGGCCCAGGAGCCGAAGTTGCCGATGTGGGAATGTGCGTCGATGATTTTCATGGCGGAAATCCGGAATGGGAGAGAAGAATGGGAGCAAAGGAAATGAAGGGATGGAAATGGGAGAACGGGGTTCACGCCTCGGGGAAGAGCCCTTTGCTGAAGTAGCGGTCGCCGCGGTCGGGGAAGAGGACGACGACGTTGCCGCGCAGGCCGGCGCGGATCGCGCGGAGCGCGGCGGCGAGGGCCGCGCCGGAGCTGGACCCCGCCACGATGCCTTCGCGCCGCGCGAGGTCCCGCGCGGCGGCGAACGCTTCGGCGTCGGAGACCTTGACGACGTCGTCGACAAGCGCCATGTCCATCGTCTCGGCGACGAAGTCGTTGCCGATCCCCTCGATGTCGTAGTC
>JAFUXX010000153.1 GCA_017476965.1 Kiritimatiellia bacterium
ACGTACGGCCCGATGCCGGTCTGGAAGGCGCTCCTGATGGAGCTGGCGACTCTCCTCTTTTCCGGCATCCCGGGGGCGCTCGGAATCGCAATCCGGGGCTTCGTCTACCGGCCGTTTTTCGGCAGCTTCGGCAAGGGCGTCGTGATTGGCCGCCACGTCGCGTTCCGCCACCCGTCGAAGATTTTCCTCGGCGACGGCGTCGTGCTGGACGACCGGGCGGTGCTCGACGCCAAGGGCCCGTCCAACGACGGCATCGCGCTCGGCCGCCGCGTGTTCGTCGGCCGCGGCTCGACGATTTACTGCAAGAACGGCGACGTCGAAATCGGAGACTGCGCGTCGATTTCCGCCAACTCGATCGTTTTCTCGTCCAACAAGCTCTCGATCGGCCCCGGCACGATGATCGGATCGTTCTGCTACCTGCTTTCGGGCGGAGAGTACGACCCGTATTCGCGCGTCCCCTTCGCCGAACAGAGCGGCACGCTCACGCGCGGGCCGCTCGGCGTCGGCGCCAACTGCTGGCTCGGCGCGCACGTGACGGTGCTGGACGCCGCCTCGATCGGCGACGGCACCGTGGTGGGAGCCGGTGCCGTCGTGGCATCGCCCCTTCCCGCCGGCGTCCTCGCCCTCGGAGTCCCGGCGCGTCCCAGAAAAACACTTCCGGGCGGCGAACCCGCCGCCGCGGACACGAAGCGGAGTTCCGCGCAATGCTAGGAAAAACCCAGACAACGGTTCTCGAAAACGGCTGCCGGGTCGTGACGTCGGAGATGCCCGGCGTCGAGAGTTTCGCGATCGCGTTCGACGCGGGCGTCGGCTCGCGCCACGAAAACCGCGCGCACGCCGGCTGGAGCCACTTCCTCGAACACATGCTGTTCAAGGGGTCGGTGAAGCGGCCGTCCACGCGCGCCCTCTCGCAGCCCGTCGAAGGCCGCGGCGGGCTCATGAACGCCTACACGGCGCTCGAACGCACCTGCTTCTTCGGCGCGGTGCCGTACGACGCCGCGCCGATCCTCGCGGACGTCCTCGGCGACATGTACGTGTCGCCGCTCTTCGCGCAGAAGGAAATCGAGCGCGAGCGCAACGTGGTGCTCGAAGAGATCAAGATGTACCACGACGACGATTCGTCGTTCGCGCTCGAACTCGGCCAGGACGCGCTCTGGGGCGGGCACCCGCTCGGCAGGCCCGTCCTCGGCACCGAAAAGTCCCTCGCCGCCGCGGATTCCGGAACGATCCGCGCCTTCCACCGCGCGTCCTACCGCGCGCGCGGGACGATCGTCGCCGCCGCGGGCCGCCTCGAACACGAAAAAGTGGTGGACATGGTCCGCGCGCGCGTCGCGGAGCTTCCTCCCGGCCCGGCTCCGCGCGCCAAGCCCGCGTCAGCCGCGCCCGCGCCCAAGCCGCTCGCGTTCGAGCGCCGCGAAACGCAGCAGGTCCAGGTGGCGCTCTGCTTCAGGGCGATTCCGTACGACGACCCGCGCGCCCCCGCCGCGGCCGTGCTGGCGCAGATTCTCGGGCGCGGCATGACGTCGCGCCTCTTCATGTCGCTGCGCGAGCGCCGCGGCATGGCGTATTCCGTCGTCGTCGAGCCCTCGTACTCGCCCGACGGCGGGTCGTTCAGCGTGCTCGCGGGCGTCGACCCGCACCGCAGCGTCGCGGCAGTGGCGCTGTGCGCGAAGGAGCTGCGCAGGATCGCGACGGAAAACGCCGGCAAGGCGGAATTCGCCCGCGCGGTGAAGTTCCTCGCGGGCGTCCGCAGGATGCACGGCGAAACGTCCTCGCAGCAGCTTTCGTGGATTCTCGAAAAGACGCGCATGGCGGGCCGAGTGGAAACGCCGGAGGAGTACATCCGCAAGATCATGGCCGTCACGCCGGACGACGTCCGCGGCGTAGCGGCGGACATCTTCCGCCCCGATGCGGCGACCCTCGCGCTCGTGATGCCGCGCGAGCTTCCGGAAACTCCCGAGAAGCACCTCGACGCGGTGCTGCAGGCACTCTGACGCGGCGGACCGGAGGACGCGGTTGAAAGTCACGGACGCGATCGAGCTTCTGCGCCCCGGCCAGTGGATCAAGAATCTGCTGGTCGGCGCCGGCTTCGCGTTCGCGCTCGCCGACCGCGGCCAGGAGTTCGACTGGCGCCCGTCGCTCGCCAGCTCGCTCGCCGCCACCGCGGTGTTCTGCCTGCTCTCCGGCTCCGTGTACGCGTTCAACGACGCGCGGGACGCCGCCGCGGACCGCGTCCACCCCGAAAAGCGCCGCCGCCCCGTCGCTTCCGGCCGCGTGTCGGTCCGCGAGGCGCTCGGCCTCGGC
>JAFUXX010000154.1 GCA_017476965.1 Kiritimatiellia bacterium
ACTTCCGCCGCCGCCGCCGCGTCCCCGCGGCCGGCATGGCGGCGGCCGCGTGCGCGCTCCTGCTTTGCGGCTGCGTGTCGAACGCGTGGAACAAACGCGCCTACGACGAACTGGAGGAGCTGGGAACCGAAACTTCCGTCGTCGAAGAAGTGCGCCGCGACGCCGAGGCCGAACGGGCGCGCCGGGAAGCGCTGGCCGCGCTCGATTCGACGTTCCCGGGCGTCTACCGCATAAGCCCGGGCGACAAGATCGAGATCCGCGTGTACGGCGAGCGCGAGATGGACATCACCACCCGGATCGGCCCCGACGGCTCGATCGGCATGATGTTCGTCGGGCAGACCACGGTTTCCGGCCTCACGATAGCCGAGGCGCGCGACGAAATCGAGTCCAAGCTCTCCGAGTACATCAAGCACCCGGTCGTCGGGCTGGCGGTCCTCGACGTCGCAAGCGAGACGGTCACCGTCGGCGGCTCCGCCGCAAGGCCCGGACTGTACCAGGTTTCCCAGAACACGCGCCTCGCCGACGTCTACGCCATGGCCGGCGGCAGCGCGGCGCGCCTCTTCAACGGCATCGTCGTCGACGTGGCCGACCTCGAGAACTCCATCTTCGTGCGCGACGGCAAGCGGGTGCCCGTGGATTTCCGCGGGGCCATCGAACGGGGCGATCCGGTGGAGAACATCCGCGTCCGGAAAGGAGACTACATCTTCATCGCCCAGCGCATGGAGTCGAGCGTCACGATCTGCGGCGACGTCCGGAACCCGCACAAGCGCCTCTACGAGGCGGGCATGGGCATCCTGGAGGCCCTTGCCACCGCCGGTTGGACGAGAGACGACCACTGGCGCTACGTCATAGTCATCCGCGACGGCCTGAGCGGAGAACCGAAGATGTACAAGGTGGACGTGGACGGCATCCTCGCCGGATCGCGCCGCAACGTCCGGCTCCGCCCCAACGACATCGTTTTCGTGCCGCGCGACGAGTTCGAGGGGTACGAAATCGCCGCGCACCGCTACCTGCCGGAAGACAAGATCAACATTCCGGTGGAAGACCTCGAAGCAGTTTCCGGGGAGCGGTGAAGTATCTGGCTTTCGCAGTCACGGCCTTCCTGACGCCGTTCTTCGCGTACGTCCTTTCGTGGAACCGGCGCTGGATCCGCTTCGCCTTCGTGCCGGTGTTGGCGGCGTTGTGCTTCTTCGACCGGACGTCCATAAACTTCTTCGCCGTGTCGGAATACCGCGGAACGGCGCGCGGCATGGAGGTGAGCCTCGCGTATCTCGCGGCGTTTGCCGTCATTCTCGCCCTGAAGTTCCGCGGCGTCCGCATCAGGTGGGTTCCCTCTCGCGGGGCGGCGCTCTTCCTCGTCTATTTCCTTCTCTGCCTTCCGAGCCTCACGGCGGCGGACAACCTGCTCTACGCTTGGTTCGAAATCTGGAAACTGGCTCTCCTCTACCTCTTCCTCGTCGCGGTCGAAAACTACCTGCGCGCGACGGACGACGCGGGGACGGTCCTTCTCGCGCTGGGCCTCTTCGCGATGGCCAACTTCGCCTTTGTCGCGAAACAACACTTCGCGGGCGTCTGGCAGCCGAAAGGTTGCTTCGACCACCGAAACGGATTGGCCTTCTGCATGAACCTGCTGGGCCCGGTCTTCTTCGCCGGTTACCTGATGAAGGGGCTCGGGACGCGATGGGGGCGTTTCTTTTTCGTGGCGTTCGTCAGCGCCGCGTTTGCCGCGATCCGCTCCTATTCGCGGACGGCGCTCGTGCTAATCCCGCTCGGGTACGGCCTCGCCTGGTGCCTGTGCATGGCGTTCGGCAAGCCGCGCAACGCCGTGCGCCGGTCGGCGTGGCTCGCCGCGCTCGCCGCGCTGGCGCTCGCGGTCATGCTTCCCCGCATCGTCCAGCGGTTCGAGACGGCGGGGACGGGATCGAAGAGTTACCGGATCCAAACCGCGAAATGCGCGATGGAAATGATCGCCGACGAACCGCTGCGCGGCGTCGGCATCAACAACTGGGGCGTCAAGGTGAACCCTCCGTATCCTTACGCGCAGCGGGCCGGCATCGACCGTAGCAACATGGAGAGGACGTCCTTGTACCACGAAGGCATCGTCGAAACCGTCTACCTGCTCGTCGCGGCCGAGTGCGGCATCCCGTGTCTGCTGGCGTTCGTCGCATGGCTCCTGCACTACGCGTTTCTCGCATTCCGGCTCTGTCCCCGATTGGCCGGGACGGCGCGGTTTTTCGTTCCGGCGGGTCTGGCCGCGGGCTTGTCGGTGATTGTGCTGGAGAGTTGCATGGAATGGACGCTGCGCATGCGCCAGCCCGTCCTGCCGTTCATGGCGTTTTTCGCCATTCTCGAGTATCTTGCGGAGTCGTCCCGGCACGGGGCCGCAGCTCCGACGGTTCCGTCGGCAAAGGGAGCCTTGCCGGCATGAGGACGCTCGACCGGGAAACATCGCGCCGCATCGCGTCGCTCGGCCTTGTCTGCGCCGTGTTCGTCGTGATCTTGCACGCGGCGCAGCCGGCGCCGGCAGACCCCGCGACGGCCGCGTGGTGGCTCAACGCGATGACGGCCGGCACGTTCGGCCGGCTCGCCGTTCCGTTCTTCTTCGCCGTCTCCGGCTTTTTCCTCGCCCGCCACGCGGACGCTCCCGGCTGGTGGCGGCGGGAAACCGCCAAACGGATCGGATCGCTTCTCGTCCCGTTCGCGTTCTGGTCCTGCGTCTGGGCCGCTCTTGTCTCCTCGGAATCCATCGTCCGCAACGCCCTTTCGGGGGCAAGTCCGGTCGTCGCCGTTCCGCAGGGCCGGACGCTCGTCCGCTTTCTCGGTCTCGATCCCTTTTCCGCGCCGGCCGATCCGCCGCTTTGGTTCCTGCGGTGCCTGTTCGTCTTTGCCGTGCTGTCTCCGGCGATTTTCTTCGCCGTCCGCCGGGGCGGCGTCCTCCTTCCCGCCATTTCGCTCCTCCTTTCCGCCGTCGTTTCGTCCGGCGTCCTTCCGCCGAAGACCTCCGGTTTGCTGACGTACGGTTTTTCGGTCGAGGGACTCGCGTTCTATTCGGCCGGAGCGTGGCTCGCGTTCTCGGAGAAGGCCTTGCCGCAAGGTCGTGCCGCGGCGTCCGTCTCCGCGGCCGGAGCGTCCGGCCTCGTCCTGTCCCGCGTTCTTGCCGCGGCTGGTTCCCCCGTGGCGGACCCCTTGCAGAAGCTGGCGCTTCCCGCAGCCCTGTTCGCGCTTTGGCGCTTTTTCCCGCGCGTCCGCATCGGGCATTCGGCCGCATCGTGCGCATTTGCCGTCTACTTGGTCCACCCGGTGGTCGTCCGCGTCTCGAACGCCTTCTTCTACGGGCGCAACGGATGCCTGGCCCTCATTCTGAAATTCGCCGGTTTTTCAGCCGTCTCCCTTGCCCTGGCCCTGGTGCTCGGCAAGGCTCCGCCGGTGTTTCGCAAAGTCGCGTTCGGAGGGCGTGGTGGCAAGGGGGAGCCGCGCGACCTCCCCTCGTCCGCTCCGGGGCCGGCTCCCGCCCTCCCGACGAAGGAGCCCGCACCATGAACATTCCCGCCGATGTCAAGTCCCTCCTCCAGGCGCACAAGGTCGCCGTCCTGTGCCGGAATCCGCTCGTTCTGGTGGCGTTCGAGCGCGATTTCGTCGCGCACACGGACGAACTGGCGGCGTTCGTCCGGGCGTACTCCGGGGCTGCGGTCCTGCTGCAACTCGGCTGGGAGTACGAGTCGGCGGTAAAGTCCGGCGAGCTTGCCGGATGGATCGCGCGGTTCCGCGAGCGTGCGCCGGATGCGCGGGTCGTCGTCCTCTGCAACTCCCCGCGCGAGCCGGCCGTGCTCGCGGCGCGGGGCTTGGAGGCGATCCTGGCCAACCACAACGCCTTTCTCGACGAGCGCCGCTACCGGCCGCTGCCGTCGCGGAAGCGATTCGACGCGGCGTATCTGGCCCGCCTCACTCCAGTCAAGCGGCACGAGCTGATTCCCGCCTCCCTCGCGCCGCGGCTGCTGTGCCTGGGGGCCATCGTGCTGCCGGACGAAGTCGAATGGGCCGCCGCCGCCCGCGCGCGGCTGGCGGCGGCGACGTGGATCTCGTACTTTCCGGGGCATCGCGTCTCCGGACTCCTCTCGCAGGCGCGGTGCGGCCTCGCGCTTTCCGCCATCGAAGGGGCCTTCTTCGGCTCTTCCGAGTACCTGCTCTGCGGACTGCCCGTGGTGGACACGCCTGCGCTGGGCGGACGGGACGCGCTCTATCCGCCGGAGTTCGTCGAGTCGGCGGAGGCGACGCAGGACGGCGTTGCCGCCGGCGTGGAGCGCTGGAAGGCCGCGCAGCCCGACCCGTGGCGCGTCCGCGCCGCGTGGCTCGCCAAGGCCCGCCCACATCGCGACGCCTTCCTCGCGCTGATGCGGGACCTGACGGGCCGCGACCAAGGCCGCCCGCCCCACAAGCTCGGACTCCGAACGCCGCATCCGGGCACGGCCTGGACGCTGGCGATGGCCGCGAAAAACCGGATGGCCGCCTGCATGCCCTTCCTTTTCCGTCCATGAACCTCTACGTCGTCAACCTCGACCGCGCGCCGGAACGCCTCGCCGACACGAAACGCCTCTTCGACGAGGCGGGGCTTTCCTTCGTGCGCATTCCGGGCGTTGACGGCGCGGCGCTCCCGCCCGCAGAGCGCCGCCGGACATGCCCGCCCGTGCGCTTCTACCTCGCCAACGGCTACCGGGCGCTTCCCGGCGAGATTGGCTGCGTCCTGTCGCACCTCGCGGCGTGGAAGGCGGCGTTCGCCGGCGGCGAGGCCCTTGCCGCCGTCTTCGAGGACGACGTTTCCTTCGACGCGGGCGGCCTGCGCGCTGCGCTTGCGTCCGCCGAGCGCGACAACGATCCCGCAGTGCCGACAGTCTGGCTGCTGCAATCGCGCGTCCCGCCCCCGCCGCCGGACCTCGGCGGCCGCGCGTGGTTCGACATCCTCGAAACGGACGACGCCGGCAACGTCTTCTGGACTTCCTCCTACGTGCTCAACGCCGCCGCCGCGCGGCGTCTCGCCGAGATTCTGACTCCGATGTGCAACGTTGCGGACGCCTGGTCCGCGTTCGCCCGCTGCGGCGTCCGCGTCCTGGCGATGGCGCGGCCGTGCTGCGGCCAGCGCGAAACTGTTTCCACGATCGAGCGCAAGGAGGGTTTCCTCTGGCGGCAGGCGTGGTTCCGGCGCTTCCACTGGACGAAGTGGCGCTTCGCCATCCGCGTCGATCTTTTCCTCAAACGCCTCGAAGGGAAGAGGTTCCCGTCGTGAAGATCTACGTCATCAACCTCGACCGCTCCCCGGAACGCCTCGCCGAGACGAAGCGGCAGCTGGACGCCGCCGGGCTCCCCTTCGAGCGCTTCCCGGCGGTGGACGGTCGCGCGCTCTCCCCGGCCGAACGACGCGAGGCGTGTCCGCCGCTGCGGTTCTGGCTCGCCAACGGCTTCCGCAGCGTCCTGCCCGGCGAGATCGGCTGCGCACTTTCGCACCGCGGGGTCTGGGAGAGGATCGCCGACGGCCCCGGCGATGTCGCCGCCGTCTTCGAGGATGACGCCGTCTTGGACGCCGACGCGCTGCGCGACGTCCTTGCGACCGCGGAACGCGACGACGACCCCGCCGTCCCGACCGTCTGGCTGATGCAGGAGGGGCTGCCGGCGCCGGCGCGCCTCGACGGCCGCCGCTTCTACGACATCCTCGAAACCGACGATGTCGGGCACGTCTTCTCGACGCGCGCCTATGCACTCAACCGCGCGGCGGCCAAGCGGCTGGCCGCGATCCTCGCGCCCGTCGCCAACGTGGCGGACACGTGGTCCGCCTACGCCCGTTGCGGCGTACGTGTCCTCGCCCCCGTCCGGCCCTGCGCCTTCGCGCGGAAAACGCCGTCGGACATCGGGCCCGCGTCCGGGTTCCTGTGGCGCTTCGGGTGGTACCGCCGCCGCGTCCACTGGAGGCGCTGGAAACTGTCCTTCCGCCTGGATTTGCTGCTCAAGCGCCTCGAAGGAAAGCGGCCATGAAACGCACCGACGACCCGATCGACATCGTGCTTCCATGGGTGGACGGTTCCGACCCCGCCTGGATCGAAAGCCGCCGCCGCCGTCTGGCGGCGTTTTCCGGCGCCGGCACCGATTCCGCCGCAGACTGCCGCTACCGCGACATGGGGCTGCTGCGCCACTGGTTCCGCGGCATCGAGCGGTTCGCCCCGTGGGCCCGCCGCGTCTTCTTCGTCACGTGCGGCCACGTTCCCGTCTGGCTCGACGCCTCCAATCCGCGCCTCCGGATCGTCCGCCACGACGAATTCCTCCCCGCGCGCTGGCTCCCGACGTTCAACGCCCCGACGATCGAGATGAACTTCCACCGCATCCCGGATCTCGCCGAGCGCTTCGTCTACTTCAACGACGACACGTTCCTGCTGCGGCCCGTTCCCGCCGAGTTCTATTTTCGCGGCGGCGACCCCGTGACGCCCGCGAGCCTCCGGCCCCGCCGCATGCTCGGCTTCGAATGGTGGAAGCGCTATCTCGCCAACGACGAGTTCGTCCTCAACGCCTGCATCGACACCAGGCCCTCGATCCGGGCCAACTGGCGCAAGTGGACCTCGGTCCGGCACCTCGGGCTCCGGCGCGCGCTCGGCAACGCGCTGTGCTGGTCCGTCGACGGACGCATTCCGGTCAAGGCCTTCGGCCACATGCCTTCGCCGCAGCTCAAGTCGACGCTGGACGGCATCTGGCGCGCCTGTCCGGAGTTCATGGAGGAGATGTCGGCGCTCCCGTTCGCCGCGGACGTCAAGGTGAACCAGTGGCTCGCCACGGCGTGGAACCTCGCGCGGGGAAGGTTTTTCCCGGCGAAACCCGGCACCCGCGGAACGTATTTCGACGTGTGTGCCCGGACGATCGACGAGGCCCGCGAGGCGGTCCGCTCCCGGGCGGCGGCGCAGATCTGTCTCAACGACTCGGGCGGAAACGAGCGTCCCGAACTCCATTTCCGGTTGCTCCGCGAATCCTTCGACGAAATCCTCCCGGATCGGTCGTCGTTCGAGAAACCTGTCGTTTCCGGGCCGGGGAGCGCGCCGTGAAGTTCGACGTATTCCGCAACGCCCGCCGCAACGTCGCCGCGTTCGGCGTCCTGAACACGGTGAAGACCGTGCTTCCGTTCGTGAACCGGACGCTCTTCCTGTGGTTCATGGGCTCGGAGTATCTCGGCCTCAACGGACTCTTCTCCTCCGTCATCGCCGTGCTGTCCCTCGCGGAAATGGGCTTCGGGCAGGCCGTCGTCGGATCGCTCCACAAGCCCGTCGCCAGTGACGACCGCGCGCTCGTGTGCGCCTACCTCAAGGAGTACCGGACGATCTACCGGTTCATCGGCGCCGGAATCTTCGCCGCCGGGCTCTGCCTGCTGCCGTTCGTCCCGTCCTTCGTCCGCGGCGCCGTGCCGCCGGACGTGAACCTGCGGGCGCTCTACCTCGTCCACCTCGCTAGCACCGCGTCGAGCTACTTCGTCTACGCCTACCGCGGGCCCATCCTCGGCGCCCACCAGCGCGAGGACGTCTCCGCCAAGGTCCGCACCGCGGTGCTGCTGCTCCAGTACGCGGTCTGCATCCCGATCGTCGTATTCCTCCGGAACTACCTGCTCTACGTCTTGGCCGGCGCCGCGTTCACGATCGCCGGAAACGTCCTCGTGATGGTCGCCGCCAAGCGCCTGTTCCCGTGGGCCGTCCCGCGCGGGACGCTCCCGCCGGCGCTGCGGCGCAAACTTTTCTCGGACGCGAAGGCGATCTTGGTGCACCGGATGGGGTGGATGATGACGCACCAGTCCAACGGACTCGTCCTCTCCGCGCTCGTCGGCCTCTCGGCCGTGGCCGCCTACGGCAACTACCTGTACGTGACGACGACCGTGGCGGCCTTCGTCGGCTCGTTCAACGTGGCGATGTCCGCCGGGTTCGGCAACACGCTGCACACGGAGGGCGACGCGGCGGCGTTCGCCCTGTTGCTCAAGGCCAACCGCGTCCTGCTCGCGCTGGTGTCGTGGGCTGCTGCCCTGATGCTCGCGCTGTACCAGCCTTTCATGGAAGTCTGGACGAAAGGCGACCCCGCGCTCGCGCGCCATTTCGCGACCCCGCTCCTGATGGTCGCGTGGTTCGTGCTGCAACAATCCCGGACAATGCTCCAGTCCTTCAAGTCCGCTGCGGTCATCTGGCGCGAGGACCGCTGGAAGCCCGTCGTCGGCGGCGTCGCCGACCTCTCGCTCAACGTCGCGCTCGTTTCCTGCCTGCCGGAGGCGTGGAAACTCGACGGCGTCGTGATTTCGACGATCGTCGTGGTCGTCCTGATCCAGATTCCTTGGGAGACGCGCGTCGTGTTCGCGAAGCACTTCGGCCGCCGGGCCCTGCTGCGCTTCCTCCGGCAACAGGCGTCGTTCGCCGTCTTCGCCGCCGCCCTCTGCTCGGCCACGCTCGGCGTCGCCTCGTTCGTTCCCGACGGCGGCTGTGGCCGCCTGCTGGCCAAGGGATGCGTCGCGGCCGCGTTTTCCGGTGCAGTCGTCCTTCCGGTTTTCGGCAGGGAACTCGCGGCCGTCCTCTTCGGCGCCCGTGGGCGGAAAAGAGAATTGCCATGATGAAAGAAGGAGAATCATCGGGCTTCCGGCCCGCCGTTTCGGTGGTCGTGCCCGTCTACAACGCCGCCGAGTACCTGCCGGCGACGATCGACGCGCTGCTCGGCCAGACGCTGTTCCGGCGCGGCGAAATGGAAATCCTGTTTTCCGACGACTGCTCGACGGCCGAATCCGTGGCGATCTGCCTCGGCTGCGCGGATGCCGATCCCGGGCGCGTGCGGTTTCTGTTCGGTCCGCACCAAGGCATTGCCGCCGCCCGCAACCGCGCGCTCGACGCCGCCCGCGGCCGGTGGATCGGATTCTGCGACGCGGACGACCTGCCTGAGCCGGACCACTGGGAGAAACTCGTCGAAGACGCCCTCGAAACCGGCGCCGAAATCGCTATGAGTTCGTTCCGTTCGATCGGACCCATGGGCAACGGCAACGTCTTCCGTCCGTTCCCGTTCGACGGGGACCGGGTCGTCCTCTCGGGCCGCCGCGAAATCGCCCGCCGCTATTTCCGCCCGTTCCTGGACAAGCGCGCGGGCTACCTGGGCCCGGTCTGGGCCGCGATTTTCGACCGCGATCTCGTCGAGCGCCACGGAATCCGCTTCGTGTCCCGCTTCTTCAAGGGGCAGGACGACCTTTTCATGGCCGAATGCCTGGCGCTCGCCAAGCGCGTGTCGGCGAGCGGCCGCGCCGGCTACGGATACGTCCAGCACGCGGATTCCGTCACGACGAGGTTCTGGCAGCGCTACGACGCGCACGCGCGAGCCGCGCTCGGGGTCCGGCAGGCCCGCGAGCGCCTCCGCATCATCCGGCGGTGGGACAGGTGGCGGCTGCATCCCGTCGCGCGGCTCGCCGCCGAGCTGCGCTGGCGCGTCCGCCTCGTCCGCTTCTTCGACTCGTCTCCGCTTCCGGCCCTGCGCGCGCGTGTTCCGCGACTAGTCCGTGCGCTGGTCCGGCTCTTTTTCCGCGACCCGTATGCGCGGTTGGACTTTCCCCAAGGGGATCCCTCGGCCCCCGTCGTTTCGGTGGTCGTGCCTGTCTACAACGCCGCCGAGTACCTGCCGGCGACGATCGACGCGTTGCTCGGCCAGACGCTGTTCCGGCGGGGCGAAATGGAAATCCTGTTTTCCGACGACTGCTCGACGGACGGCTCCGCGGCGATCTGCCGCCGCTGCGCGGAGGAGCATCCCGGGCGCGTCCGGTTCCTGTCCGGGCCGCTCCACGACATTTCCGTCGCCCGGAACCGCGCAATCGACGCCGCCCGCGGCCGGTGGATCGGATTCTGCGACGCGGACGACCTTCCGGAGCCGGACCACTGGGAGAAACTCGTCGAAGACGCCCTCGAAACCGGCGCCGAAATCGCGATGTGCGCGTTCCGCTCGGTCGGCCCCTTGGGCAACGGCTTCGCCTTCCGCCCGTTCCCGTTCGACGGGGACCGAATCGTCCTCTCGGGCCGCCGCGAAATCGCCCGCCGCTACTTCCGTCCGTTCCTCGGCAAGCGCGCGGGCTACCTGGGCCCGGTCTGGGCGGCGATATTCGATCGCGATCTCGTCATGCGCAACGGCATCCGCTTCGTGCCCCGCGTCTTCAAAGGGCAGGACCACCTTTTCATGGCCGAATGCCTGGCGCTTGCCAGGCGTGTGTCGGCGAGCGGCCGCGTAGGCTACGGATACGTCCAGCACGCGGATTCCGTTTCGACTGGTTTCGGGCGGCGTTTCGACAAGCACTGGCAGGCCGTGCTCGGGTGTCGGCAAGCCCGCGAACGCATCCGCATTTTCCGGCGATGGGACCGTTGGCACCTCCATCCCGTCGCGCGGCTCGCCAACGAGCTCCGCTGGCGCGTCCGGCTAGTCCGCTTTTTCGACACGTCTCCGCTTCCTGCCATGCGCGCGCGCGTTCCGCGCCCCGCCCGCGCGCTGGTCCGGT
The DNA here is from genome assembly GCA_017476965.1 of Kiritimatiellia bacterium. Classification (GTDB taxonomy): domain Bacteria; phylum Verrucomicrobiota; class Kiritimatiellia; order RFP12; family UBA3636; genus UBA3636. Next base: position 10,529 of record JAFUXX010000154.1, read on the forward strand.
GCTTTTTCCGGGACCCGCATCCGCGGACAGCCAGGACTTCGTGAAATGAACGTCCTGCTTTGCTTGGAACCGGCCGGCGTGCGCGGCGGCATCGAGGTGTTCGTCGAGCGCCGCGCGGCCGAGCTGCGCGTCGGCGGGCATCGCGTCGAAATCGCCGCCGGCCCGCCCGCCGACTTCGCCGCTTGGGATCGCATCGAGGTGCACAAGTGTTCGGGCGCGGCGGCGCTGGAACGTTTCCCGGCGGAAAAGACCGAGTTCTGGATCCACGACCACGAGCCGCTCTGCCCGCGCCGCCACGCCTACACGCCGTTTTGCCGCAACTGCACGCGCGCGTCCGGCCTCTGGCCGTGCCTCCTCTGCGCGCCGCTCTGCCGCCATCCGGGCGCGGCGCTCGGCCGCGTTTTCTCGCAGCGGCGCCGCCTCCGCGCGATGCGGCGATTCGCGCGAGTCGTGGCGCTCTCCGGGTTCATGAAGGACCGCCTCGTCGCGAGCGGGATCCCGGCTTCGAAAATCGAGGTAAGGCCGCCGGAGATCCGGCTTCCGGAGCCTCTCGGGCCGCTACCGGAAGGAGTGGACCTGCTCTACGTCGGGCAGCTGACGCGCGGCAAGGGCGTGCAGGTGCTGCTCCGCGCGATGGCGCTCTCGAAGGCGCCGCGCACGCTCGACATAGTGGGCTCCGGTAATTACGAATCGCGCCTGCGCGCGCTCGCGCGCGAACTGGGGATTGCCGACAGGGTGCGCTTCCGCGGCTGGCAGCCCGCGCCGCAGGACTGGATGCGCGCCGCGCG
>JAFUXX010000155.1 GCA_017476965.1 Kiritimatiellia bacterium
ATTCGCAGGCCTGGCGCGACTTGAAGGACGAGTTCCAGGAGCGCATCGTCGCGATTTCGCTCCGCATCGCGCAGAGCCGTCCGCTGTACGATTCCCTGCGTGCCATCCCTATCGACGGACTTCCGGAGGGACGCCGCCGCGTCGTCGAAGCCGCGCTGCGCGACGCGCGCGATTCGGGCGTCGCGCTCGAAGGGCGCGACAAGGAGCGCTTCGCCGGGATTTCCGCGAGGCTCGCCGCGCTCTCAACCAAGTTCGCGAACAACGTGCTCGACGCCACCAAGGCGTTCGCGCTCGACCTCTCGGCGCAGGACGACGTCGCCGGCCTCCCCGACTCCGTGAAGACGCTCTGCGCCGCGGCGTGGAACTCCGCCCACCCGGACGCCCCCGCAGCCGCCACCGCGGAAGCCGGTCCGTGGCGCGTCACGCTCGAACAGGCGGTGTTCGGTCCGTTCCTCCAGTACTCCGAACGTCGCGACCTGCGCGAAAAGGTGTACCGCGCGCGGATGACGCGCGCGTCGTCCGGCGAGCTCGACAACGGGCCCGTCATTTCCGAAATCCTCGCCCTGCGCCGCGAAATGGCGGGGCTCGTCGGGTTCCCCGACTACGCCCGCCTCGCGCTCGATTCCCGCATGGCCGGCACGACGGAAGCCGTGCGCTCCATGATCGACCGCATCGCCGCCGCGTCGGTGCCGCGCGCCAAGGCGGAGACGGACGACCTCCGCGCGTTCGCCGCCGCGAACGGCGCCGGTCCGGATTTCGCCCCGTGGGACGTCGCGTACTGGACGCGCCGCCGCCTCGAATCGCTCCACGGATATTCGCCCGAAAGCCTGCGCCCCTACTTCCCGTTCCCGAACGTGCTCGACGCCCTCTTCGCCCTCGCGAAGTCGCTCTTCGGCGTGTGCGTGGAGCCGTGCGACGGCGAAGCCCCGGTGTGGAATCCCGACGTGCGCTTCTTCCGCGTCCGCGAACCGGACGGCGGCGCGACGATCGCCCACTTCTTCCTCGATCCGTACTCGCGCCCCGAGACGAAGCGCGGCGGCGCGTGGATGGACTCCTTCCGCGACCGCGCGCTCCTGCCCGACGGCTCGGTGCGCACTCCCCTCGCCCTGCTCTGCCTCAACCAGGCCCCGCCTTCCGGCGGCAGGCCGTCGCTCATGACGCTCGGCGAGGTGGAAACGCTCTTCCACGAGTTCGGGCACTCGCTCCAGTGCATGCTCACGCGCGTGGACGACCCGGAGTGCTCCGGCATTTCCAACATCGAGTGGGACGCCGTGGAGCTCGCCTCGCAGTTCATGGAAAACTGGTGCACGCGGCCGGACGTCCTCCGCTCGCTTTCGCGCCACGTCGAAACGGGCGAGACGCTTCCCGACGAGCTAATCGCGAAAATCCGCGGCGCCGCGACTTTCTGCCAGGGGCGCGCCGTTTCGCGCCAGCTTTCGTTCGCCGAGGTCGACCTCGACCTGCACGAGCGCGTTCCCTCCCCCGCCCTGCCGGACGCCGCCGCGGCGTGGCGCAAGGCGGCGGAGAAGTACGAGTCCGTCCCGCGCATGCCCGAAGACCGGTTCCTCGAAGGCTTCACCCACATATTCGCCGGCGGCTACGCGGCCGGGTACTACAGCTACATGTGGGCGGACATCCTCGCGGCGGACGCCTTTTCGGCGTTCGAAGAAGCCGGGGCCGACGACCCCGCGGCCCGCGCCGGCGTCGGCCGCCGCTACGCCGCGACCGTGCTCGCGATGGGCGGCTCGCGCG
>JAFUXX010000156.1 GCA_017476965.1 Kiritimatiellia bacterium
ACGTCTTCCGCGACTTCCGCGGGCGCGACCCGTCGCCGGACGCCCTCCTGCGCCACAAGGGCCTCGCCTGATGAAGCGCACTCCGGCAGGCGGCACCTCCCCGGCGGGTTTCAAGGAATCGCTCGAAGTCGTGCCCGTCAAGAACCCGCTCGTCCGCGAGCGGCCGCTGCCGGAAGACCCGCGCCGCCTGGAGCTGGAGCTGCCGCTCCGCTACCGTTCCGCTTTCGCGCGGCTCCTGCGCCGTTTGCTTGGCGCCGCCGAAACGAAGCGCTGGAAGCTCGACCTCGTCGGCACCGCCGCGTGGCGCGCCATCGACGGACGCAAAAATTGGGGCGCGCTCGTGGACGAGTTCGCGAAGCGCGAAAAACTCGGGTTCCTCGAAACGCGCGCCCTTCTTGGCACGTTCATGCAGGGCCTCGCGCGCCGCGGCCTCGTCGCGGCCACGGTGCGCGGGCCCGCTTCCCGCCGTTAGAACGAGAAGGCGACCTTGGCCGTGACCATGTGGCGGTCGTCCTGCGACTCGCCGTCGACGTCGTCGAACTCGCCGTAGAGGTATTCGAGCGCGAGCGAGAGGTTGTCGTCGAACGCCCATTCGCCGCCTACGCCGAACTGCTTCTCCGGCATCTCTTCGGGATCGAACTCCTTGCTGCCTTCGTAGCGCGCGGCGAGCGTGAGGCGGTCGGTCGCGGCCCATGCGAGGTCGACGGCCCAAGTACGCGGCTTGCTCTTTTCGCCGCAGATTTCCACGTCCTCCGCGGCGCCGAGCCACTCGGCAGCGATCGTGAAGTCGCCGCATTCGAGCTTGGCCGCGACGTTCACGCCGACGGCGCCGTCGTACGAACCGGTTTCGCCCGCTTCCTCCGCTTCGCCGAACGCGTCGGCGACGGCGTCGTCGAGCGCGGCTTCGCAGATGTCGGACAGCACGGCTGCGCGCAGCGAGAAGCCTTCGAAGGGCTTGAGCGTCGCGGCCGCGACGTACTGGAGCTTGTCGGCGTCGTCCGTCGTGTCGTTCACGTCGCCGCCGAACGCGTAGGCCGCGAGGTCGAGCCATTCGCTCTCCCATTCGAGGCCGACCGCGCCGTCGGAGATTTCGCCGAGTTCGAGAGTGAGCGGATCGGATATGAGCGCGGTCTCGAACGAACCGAACGGCATGTAGATCTTGCCGACGTGCAGCGAAAGCCCGTCGACGGAATCGAACGCGTAGACGATTTCCGCGGAATCGACGATGACGTGGTCGTCCTCCTCGCCCTCCTCGTAGAGGAACGCGATGGACGCCGAAAGCCGGTCCGTGGCTTCGAGCCCGAGGTCGAGCTCGACCGTGTCGACGTTGACGTCGGTGTCCTTGTCGTCGCCCTGCTTCGTCCACCCGGCGGAAACCTCGACCAGTCCTTCGACCGTGAGGTTCCGGAGCTCCGAAACGAGGGGGAAGGAAGAAGCTGCGGTCTCTTCCGCCGCGTCTTCCGCGAATGCGCCGGCTGCAAGGGCGAAGAGTGCGGCCCCGGTGCCGACGAGGGATGTCGTGGATTTCATCTGCGAATCCGTGTTGTTTGCTTTGCGGCGCCCTTCGGCGCCTTTGTTCTGGCGTTTCCGCGGCGGCCGGACTGGCCTCCCGCGGGCGTGCCGTTCGGAATGGCCGCAAGTGTATTAGGGTTGCCTAGTTTTGGCAAGCAAATTTTTTTAGTGGTGGCTAACAGGGAGGAAAAGACCCTCGAAAATCGACGGCGGCGGGCCGTGGGAAACGGCCCGCCGCCGCAGCGCGATCCGGCTCCAAAGCAACCCGGATCAGTCGAGCGAGCGTCCGAAATCGAACGCCGCGAGGTTGATTTCCTCGAACGCGGGTTTGACGCTGCCCGCAATCGCGCGCCGCCACGTGTCGGCGGAGAACGGCAGTCCGAGCGAGAGCATTCCGACGAGGATCGTGTTCGCCAGTTTGGCGTTGCCCATCTCTTCGGCCTTGCGCTGGCAGTCGTACGCGACGAGCCGCGGGAAGACGCGGCGGAGGCGCTCGTCTATGTCGGCCGGATACTTGGCCTTTCCGCTCGACACGGTCACCGGAACCACGGGGTGCATGTTCGCCACGGCGAGCCCCCCGGGACGCAGGAAGTGCGCCCAGCGCAGCGCTTCCACCGGCTCCAGCGCGGCGAGCACGTCCACCGTGCCCTCGACGGCGAGCGGGCTGCGCGCCTTTCCTCCGAATTTCACGAACGCGCGCACGGACCCGCCGCGCTGCGCCATGCCGTGGATTTCGTTCGCCACCACGTCGAACCCGGCGGCCTCGGCCGCGGCGCCGGCGATTTTCGCGGCGAGCAGAATGCCCTGCCCTCCTACGCCGCACAGCAGGATCGTCCCGCCCTGCAGGCCGTCGCCGGCGTTTCCGCCTTTGCCGGAAAGATCGGCGCGGTACACCCAGTCGTCCATCACGAAACCTCCTCCGATGTCGGTGCAAAGCGCCTCGGCCTGGCGGAAACCCGCGGCGGCGTAGGCGCGCTTGGCGCGTTCGTTGCGCTTGTTCACGCGGAGCCAGACGGACGCCGCGCCCGCCTCTTTCATCCTCCGCTTCGCTTCTTCCAGGACGCGCACGCCGACTCCGCGGCCGCGCCATTCGGGAAGCAGGTAGATCTTGTGCAGCTCCGCCGATCCGTCCGCCCTGCGCTTCGTCGCGTCGAACGAGCAGACCCCGGCCGTTTCGCCGTCCGCCTCGACGATGTAGAAAGGCGAGCCCGCGGCGGTGTCCGCCCGGATCGCTTCCGGCGAATACATCCGCGCGATCATGTACGGAACCTGCGCGTCCGGGATGATCCCCGCGTACGTCGAGGGCCACGAAAGTTCCGCCACGCGCTTCGCTTCGGCTTCGCGCTCCGGGGAATCGACCGGGACGAGGGAAATCCTTTCCGGCCGCGGAAGCGCCGCGTTTTCGTTTCGGGTGTTTGCGTTCATCGGTTGATCGGTGTTTGCGGCGGTTCCGCGTTTATCGCGCAAGCGAGCCCGCTTTCGCCTTCGGGCGACACGGCGAGCGTGGCGACGCCGATCCCGCGGAGGCCGTCGAACGCCGCCGGGAGAATCTCGGCCGCGCAGCGGGCGTCGTCGCCCGGATCCACGCCGAACGCCGCCGCGAGCCGCAGCAGCGCGGCGGC
>JAFUXX010000157.1 GCA_017476965.1 Kiritimatiellia bacterium
CACAGGCCGCCGCGTCGTCGCCTGCGGCGCCCGCCCCGGCGCCCTCCCCGGCTCCGGCCACTCCTCCCAAGGCGCAGATCGCGTTTCCGGCGTTCGACGCCGTGGACCTGCGCGTCGGCAAGGTGCTTTCGTGCACCGCGGTGCCGAAGAGCAAGAAGCTCGTGAAGTTCGAGCTGGACTGCGGTCCGCTCGGCCGCCGCACGATCTTCTCCGGCATCCGTTCGGCGTATCCCGATCCTTCGGTGCTCGACGGCAAGCAGGTCGTGTTCGTCGCCAACCTCGCCCCGCGCGAGATGAAGGGCGTCGGCGTTTCCGAGGGCATGGTCCTCACGGCCGGCGAGCCCGCGACTGGCCTCGCGGTCCTGACGACGCTCGCCCCGGTCAACCCCGGCGATCCGGCCTGTTGAGGGGCGATTCCGGTTCCGCGGCGCGGACTTTGGCCCGCGCCGTTTTTTTCGCTTGACAATGTTTCTATTTGAAGTATCATCAACGCCGTCTCGACTACCCAAAGAGGTTCACGATGGCTGACATTCCCTACAAGACATACCTCCCCGAAAACGAAATCCCGACCGCCTGGTACAACCTGCGGTCCGACATGGCGGACAAGCCCGCGCCGCTGCTCAATCCCGGCACGCGCGAGCCGTGCACCGCCGACGAGCTCGGACACGTGTTCTGCGAAGATCTCGTGAAGCAGGAGCTCGACAACGACACGAAGTGGTTCGACATCCCGGGCGAAATCGTCGATTTCTACAAGATGTACCGCCCGTCGCCGCTCGTGCGCGCCTACTTCCTCGAAAAGGCGCTCGGCACCCCGGCGCACATCTACTACAAGTTCGAGGGCAACAACACGTCGGGCTCGCACAAGCTCAACTCCTCGATCGCGCAGGCGTACTACGCGAAGAAGCAGGGGCTCAAGGGCGTGACGACCGAAACGGGTGCCGGCCAGTGGGGCACCGCGCTCTCGATGGCGTGCGCGCACTTCGGCCTGGACTGCCGCGTGTACATGGTGAAGGTCTCGTACGAGCAGAAGCCGTTCCGCCGCGAAGTCATGCGCACGTACGGGGCGGACGTCACGCCGTCGCCCTCCGACACCACGCAGGTCGGCCGCAAGATCCTCGAAGAGCATCCCGGCACCACGGGCTCGCTCGGCTGCGCGATCAGCGAAGCGGTCGAATACGCGGTTACGCACGAAGGCTACCGCTACGTGCTCGGGTCGGTGCTCAACCAGGTCCTGCTGCACCAGTCGATCATCGGCCTCGAAGCGCACAAGGCGTTCGAGCACCTCGGCGTGAAGCCGGACGTCATCATCGGCTGCGCCGGCGGCGGCTCCAACCTGGGCGGCCTCATCGCGCCGTTCATGGGCGAAAAGCTCCGCGGCGAAAAGGACTACCGCATCGTCGCCGTCGAACCGGCGTCCTGCCCGAGCTTCACGCGCGGCGTGTTCGCGTACGACTTCTGCGACACCGGGCGCATCTGCCCGCTCGCGAAGATGTACACGCTCGGCGCGGACTTCATCCCGAGCGCCAACCACGCCGGCGGCCTGCGCTTCCACGGCATGAGCACGATCCTGTCGCAGCTCTACCACGACAAGTACATGGAGGCCGTTTCCGTCGACCAGACTTCGGTCTTCGAGGCCGCGGAGTTCTTCGCCCGCACCGAAGGCACGCTCCCCGCGCCGGAATCGAGCCACGCCATTCGCGCCGCGATCGACGAAGCTCTCCGCTGCAAAAAGGAGGGAATCGAAGAAAACATCTTCTTCGGCCTCACCGGCACCGGGTACTTCGACCTCACGGCCTACGCGAGCTATAACGACCGCAAGATGACGGACCAGATCCCGACGGACGAAGAGCTCGCCGTCCCGCGCGCCAAGCTGCCGTAAGGATTCTCGCAAAGGAGTCTCGCAGATGCAAAACCGGGCGGGCGCGCCAATGCGCCCCCCCCCCC